>DATFGC010000202.1:0-7867 GCA_035249765.1 Gemmatimonadales bacterium
GCAGGGCGAACTCGTCGCCCCCGTAACGGGCCACGAAGTCGGGCGACCGGACTTCCTGGTTGAGCAGCGCGCCCAGCTGGTTGAGGAGTCGGTCGCCCGCCTCGGCGCCCAGCCGCTGATTGAGCTCCCGGAGCGAGTCCACGTCCACCAGCGCGAGGGCCAGCTCTGAGCCGTAGCGGCGAACCCGCTCCAGCTCTTCCCGGAGTCGGCGGTCGAACGCATCGAGGCTGCCGCAGCCGGTCAGGGGATCCAGCGCCCCCGCGTGGGCCTGCCGCCGGGTGGCCCCGGCGCGGCGATCCTCCCGCTCCAGGAGGGCGGCGGTGGCGTGGACCAGCCGCTCGACCTGGCCCACCTGCTCCTGGGTGAGCATCGGCTCGCCCCGCCGGGTGCGAATCACCACCACCGCCCGGACTACCCGATGGGTGATGAGCGGCACCGCCGCGGAGCTCTCGATCTCGTGCACCTCGGGCGAGTCGGGCCACTGGGCCAGGTGGGTGAGGAAGAGCCGATGCCGGAGCACTTCGGGAGCGTAGACCGTGCGGCCCGAGACCGTGGCCTCGACCGCTTCGGGATAGTGAAAGAGATCGACCGCGACGTTGCGCAGGGTGGGATTCTCGTGCACCGCCGCCAGCCGGGCATGCCGCCGGTCCGAGGAGGGAAGCAGGCAGGCGCAGTGGGATGCCCCCACCGCCCGGCCCAGCCGGCGCACCAGGGTCTCCAGCATTTCCTCGGGACGCTGGGCCGCGGCCACCTCTTCGATCGCCTGGAACAGCTCGGACTGCAGGGTACCCGCACCGGCGGCGCGCTGCACTTCGGCGCGAACCCGGAGCCGGGCTTCGAGCCGGGCGCAGAGCTCGGCCAGATCCACCGGGGCGGTGAGGGCATCCGCCGCGCCCAGGGAGAGGGCCCGGGCCACGCCGTCGCGCTCCGGGGCGGAGAGCAGCACCACCACCGGCACCCCGGCCCAGGACGGACCGGCGAAGGTGCCCAGCGCGGTTTCCAGAGCGGCACCCCCGTCCCGGACCGCGAGCAGCGCGAGATCGGGAGTCGGCCCGGCGCCCGCCGAGCTGCCTTCGGCCAGGGCAAAGCCGGCCCGCACCAGGGCTCGCTCCAGCCCTTCGGGCCGGTGGCTGACCTCGCCGAACAGCAGGACGCGCTCTCTCATCGAGAGGCGACAGGCGACGGGCAACAGGCAACAGGCACGGGCACAGGCAATGGCTCCAGTTAAGCGCGATGCATGGGAACGGCTCGGCGCTCACGTCTCCACGCAGGGCGGAGTGGATACCGCACCCGCGCGCGGCGTCGCGATTGGCGCGACCGCGATCCAGCTCTTCACGAAGACGCCCAATCAGTGGCGGGAGCCCGCTCTGAGCGACGAGACGGTGCGAGCCTTCCGGAGCAAGCTGACTTCGAGCGGGCTTCAGGCGGTGGTTTCGCACGATTCGTACCTCATCAATCTTGCCTCCCCGGACCCCACCCTAAGCGCAAGATCCACAACGGCTTTCATCGCCGAGCTGACCAGGTGTCGAACGCTCGGAATTCCCTGGGTTGTGTCGCACCCGGGCAACTACATTGACGACCGGGAACGGGGGCTTTTTCGGAACGCCGAGCGGTACACCCAAAGCCTCCGGGAGGTGCCCGGTGCGGTGGGAATCCTGATCGAGAACACCGCCGGCAGCGGCACCGCACTGGGTACCCGCTTCGCCGAGCTGGCCCTGCTCCGGGAATGCATCGGAGAGGACGTCCGCCACCGGGTGGGGTTCTGCCTCGATACCTGTCACCTCTACAGCGCGGGTTATGATCTGGTGAGCCGCTACGACGCGGTGTGGAAGGAATGGGAGCGGGTGGTGGGATGGCAGCATCTGGGTTGCCTCCATCTCAACGATTCGAAAACCCCGTTCGATTCCCGGCGTGACCGGCATGCCCTGATCGGGGAAGGCACCCTGGGACGGGAGCCATTTCGCCGGATCATGCGGGATCCCCGGTTTCAGAGTCTGCCCAAGATCCTGGAAACACCCAAAGGCGACGACGAGGTGACCAATGACCGGCGGATGCTGCGGAGGTTGCGTGCGTATGCGCGGGCGGCAGGACGGTAGGACGGCTGGACGGCTGGACGGCTGGACGGTTGACCTCCCAGTAACCACCAAATCGTCAGTCGACCGAGACCGTCATTCCCGAGTATCTTTAGATAGCTTTGCGCCCAAAACGTTTCAAACTGAAACCGAGGACGTCTCTTCAGATGCCGACGAAAACCACCGCGCAGCGCCCCGCCGGTTCCCCTCCCGCGCCCGGTGTTACCCCCCAGCGGGTCCTGGCGAATCTTGGCGCCGCGGAGCTGGTGGAGCACGCCGTCAGGCGGAACGAGGGGCAGCTGAGCGACCGGGGAGCCTTTACCGCGGTCACCTCGCCTCATACCGGCCGCAGCCCCAAGGACAAATTCGTAGTTGACGAGCCGGGCTCGACCGGCCGGATCTGGTGGGACCGGAACGACCGGATGTCCGAGGCGCACTTCGAGGCCCTCTTGGCCGCGGCGCGGGACCACCTGACCGCCCAGCCCGAGCTTTTCGTGCAGGACCTGTTCGGCGGGGCCGATCCGGCCTACCGGCTCCCGGTCCGGTTCATCACTCCGAATGCATGGCAGGCGCTCTTCGTCCGCAACATGTTCATCCGCCCCCCGGCGGCCGATCTCGCGGAGTTCAAGCCCCGCTGGACGGTGTACCACGCCCCCGAGCTCTTGGCCGATCCGGCAAAGCACGGGACCCGGAGCGGCACCTTCATCGTGCTCAACTTCGCCCAGCAGACCATCCTGATCGGCGGGACCCGCTACGCCGGCGAGATGAAGAAGAGCATCTTCACCGCGCTCAACTACCTGCTGCCCCAGCAGTCCGTGCTCCCGATGCACTGCTCCGCCAACGTGGGGCCGGCGGGTGACACCGCGATCTTCTTCGGGCTCTCCGGCACCGGCAAGACGACGCTCTCCGCCGATCCGGCCCGCTTCCTGATCGGCGACGACGAGCACGGCTGGAGCGACAAGGGGGTCTTCAACTTCGAGGGCGGCTGCTACGCCAAGGCGATCCGGCTCTCGGCGGCGGGCGAACCGGAGATCTACGCCGCGACCCGGATGTTCGGCACCGTGCTGGAGAACGTGGTGCTCGACCCGGCGACCCGGGCTCCCGATTTCGACAGCGACAAGCTCACCGAGAACACCCGGGCCAGCTATCCGATCCATTTCATTCCCAATCACAAGCCCGACGGGATGGGCGGCCACCCGAAGAACATCGTCTTCCTGACCGCCGATGCGTTCGGGGTGCTCCCGCCGGTGGCGCGGCTCACTCCCGACCAGGCGATGTACCACTTCCTGTCCGGGTACACCGCCAAGGTCGCGGGCACCGAACGGGGGGTGACCGAGCCGTCGGCCACCTTCTCGTCCTGTTTCGGAGCGCCGTTCCTGCCGCTCCACCCGGGTGAGTACGCGAGGATGCTGGGCGAGCGGATTTCCACCCACGGGGCCCGGGTCTGGCTGGTCAACACCGGGTGGACCGGCGGGGCCTACGGCACCGGCCACCGGATAAAGCTGGCCCACACCCGCGCGATGGTGACCGCGGCGCTGTCGGGCGCGCTGGACCGGGCCGAGTTCGTGACCGACCCGGTGTTCGGCATCGAGGTGCCCACCGCGGTGCCCGGAGTGCCCGGCGAGATCCTGACCCCCCGGAGGACCTGGGCGGACCCCAACGCGTACGACGCGCAGGCGAAGAAGCTCGCCGAGATGTTCCGGAAGAACTTCGCCGGATTTGAGAAGCAGGTGCCGGACTCCGTGGCGAAGGCCGGGCCGGAGGCCTAGACGGTAAGCGGTGAGCAGTAAGCGGTGAGCGGGAACCGCCCGCACCGCTCACCGCTCACCGCTCACCGCTCACCGCTCACCCCATGCGAAGCTTCGAGGTCATCCGCGACCCCCTCTGGGACAATATCACGCTGGATGATGCGGCGCTGAGTCTGGTGGACTCGGCGCCGTTTCAGCGTCTGCGCTACGTGCGGCAGCTGGGCCACGCGTTTCTGGTCTATCCCGGCGCCACCCACAGCCGGTTCGAGCACGCGCTGGGCGCTTACCATCTGACCAAGCGGGCCCTGGCCACGCTGGAGCTGCGCGGCGAGCTCGCCGGAATCAAGGACGAAGACTGCCTGGCGGTGACCCTGGCGGCGCTGCTCCACGACGTCGGGCACTATCCCTTCTCCCATGCGCTGGAGGAGGCGGGGTTCCCTTCGCACGAGGCGCAGGGGGAGGCCCGGCTGGGCGAGCCTCCCCTCGCCGGGCAGCTGACCGCGATCGGCGGAGCGGGCTTTGCCCGGCAGGTGGCCGATCTGATCCGGGGAAGGAGCCGGAGTCCGCTCCAGGGGCTCATCTCCGGGTCGCTGGATCTCGACAAGATCGATTACCTGTGCCGCGATTCGCGGGCCTGCGGAGTGCCCTACGGGATCGTGGATGTGGACCGGCTGCTGGCCTCGCTCACCATGGTTCAGGCGGGGCCGCTGGGCGGGCGGACGCTCGGCGTCCAGGAAAAAGGGGTGAGCGCGCTCGAGTCGCTGCTTTTCGCCAAGTACCAGATGTACCGGAACGTGTACTGGCACCACGCGGTGCGGAGCGCCACCTGCATGTTCAAGCGGGCGGCGCGGGGCGCGGTGGGCCGCCGGGTGGTGACGCTGGAGCAGGTGGCGCGGCTGACCGACGACGAGCTGATGCACTTCCTGATCGAGAAGGATCGTAACCCGCTGGCCCTGGCCGTCCGGGAGCGGCGGCTCTTCAAGCGGGCCCTGGATCTGCCCGCCAGCGAGGTGAAGGTCGCCCAGCCGGAATGGAGCGCCGACGATCCCGACCTGCTGGAGCAGGTGGAGGACGCGCTGGCCCGGGAAGTGGGGCTCGAGCCCGGCGAGCTGCTGCTCGATTTCCCCAGCCGCCACAGCATGCTGGGCGTGGACCTCCCGCTCAAGCTCCGGGACGGGAGCGTGGAGCGGCTGACCGACGAGGGCCGGGCCGGGCACCTGGGGCTCCCCCGGATCGCGGCAGAGCTGTATCAAAGCGCCCGGCGGCTCCGGGTGTTTGTGGCGCGGCCGGTCACCTTTTCCCCCGGCGGGATTGGGGCGCTGCTTGCCCTGGGAAGTGCGGCGGTTTCCGCGCGAGTGAAGCAGGGGACTTCCCTCCTCTAGGCAGGCCGCCCTCCGTCCTGCAACCCTCGGACGACTCAGGTCATCAAACTGGAGGATGAACAGAGCCCTCCGCGCGGGATCCCCGGCGGCCGCTCCCCCGGAGCGACGCTACTACGTGTACATCCTCTCGACCCCGACCCGGGGGCTCTACCTTGGCGTCACCAATGACCTGGAGCGGCGGCTCGACGAGCGCCGCCCGGACCCACCCCCGGACGCGGGCACCGTCGCCGGGGCGGCGCGGCTGGTCTACTTCGAGGTCCTCACCGATTTCACGAGAGCGATTGCGCGAAAGGAGCAGCTGGAGGGGTGGAACCGGAGCCGGCGCTGGCGGCTGATCGCCTCAGTCAACCCGGAGTGGAAAGACCTGAGCGGAGAGCGATGAGTGGTGAGCGGTGAGATGTCACGCTGAAGGAGCGAAGCGACTGAAGCGGCCGGTCTCAACCCGGTGCTCCGCCGCTTCTCCTTCGCTTCGCTCAGGACAGGGCTTCGCTCAGCGTGACAAGTCCGTCTCACCTCTCACGTCTCACCTCTCACGCTAAACGCGCTCCGGAGGAGGCCCCCCGCCGCGATCAGCACCACCACCACCACCAGCCAGCGCACCGCCACCAGCGGCATGGACTTCACGATCAGCGCCGCGATCAGCACCGCCGGGATTCCCCCCAGCATCAGGCCGAGCGCCGGGCGGGCCGAGAAGGCCTGGGCTTCGGCGAACCGGGTCCCGGCCACCGGCATCAGGAAGGCGCAGCTCGCCATCATGATCGGAAAGGCCGCCCGGGGCTCCATCCCCAGCAGGCTGATCATGATGAGACAGGGCCCGTACAACCCGATCCCCAGGGTCATGAAGGCGCCCAGCACGAAGTTGCCGACGATCCCGATGATCAGCCTGGTGCCGGTGAGGCCGAGCGCCGTTCCTCCGGCCGCGACGATCCCCAGATTCGCCATGGTGAACAGCACCGCCGCCGCCACCAGCGCCAGCCCCATCCCGATCTGGATGTTCCGCCGGGGCCACTGGGACACCACTCCGGCGCCGAGCCAGGCCCCCACGATCGAGGCGCCGATCAGCAGCACCAGGGTCGCGAAATTCACGTTGACGATGGCGATGAAGATGAACGACTGGACGATGGTGGGCAGGGTATGGCCCAGCGTCATCGTCCCCGGAATCTTCTCGTCCGGCACCAGCCGGAAGAACCGGAACAGCGCGGTGGTGGGCGCGTAGGACCCGATCCCCAGGGTATCGAAGAAGTTGGTGCCGAATCCGATGGCGACCTCGGTCGGGCCGGGCATTTCGGCGCCGTTATCCCGGGCCCGGCCCGCGATCAGGGCCCGCCGCCAGACGGCGAGGTAGATGACCGCGACGACGCCGAGGGCGACGAAAAGAATCAGTTTCGGATTGTCCATGGAATCCTAGGCGGATTTGGCCGCGGGCATCTCACCGGTATTCTGCGCTTCGACGTCGTCGACCCGGATCACGATCGCCGTGATGTTGTCGAGCCCGCCCCGCCGGTTGGCATCGGCGATCATCTTGTTGACACAGGTCTCGGGATTCTCTTCGGCGCTCATGATGGTGGCGAGCTGCTGGTCCTCCAGCATTCCGGTGAGCCCGTCCGAGGCCAGCAGCACCACGTCGCCCCGCTCCAGGTTGCCGAAGTAGATGTCCGGCGCCACGTCCTCGTTGGCGCCGACGCAGCGGGTGATCACGTTGCTGTAGGGATGGGTCCGGGCCTGTTCGGGGGTGAGCAGACCGGCGTCCACCTGCTCCTGCACGTAGCTGTGGTCCTTGGTGAGCTGGAGCAGGTCGCCGCCCCGGAGCAGGTAGGCCCGGCTGTCTCCCACCTGCCCGATCAGGTACCGGCGCGAAAAGAGCACCATCACGGTCGTGGTGGTCCCCATCCCCCGCTTGTCGTGCTCGGCGAGGGTGCGGTCGAAGATGGCGGCGTTGGCTTTGCGGATCGCGCTGCGCATCCGCGCGGCCGCCTCGGCGTCGGACAGACCGCGCAGGCTGCCCAGCTCCGACGAGACGATCTGCACCGCCATCTCACTGGCCACCTCGCCGGCCGCGTGGCCGCCCATGCCATCGGCCACGATGAACAGCCCGCCGGCGCAGTTCAGCAGGAAGCTGTCCTCATTGCCCGACCGGACCACCCCGACGTCCGTGTTCCCCGCGCAGGATATCCGCATGATGATCAACGGAGCAGGAGGAAGCCGGCCAGGAGCAGCGCTCCGGCCAGGGCGAGGATCAGGATGCGCCGCCGTGAAGCGGCTTCGGCCCCTCGCACCGGCGGCTGCGCCATCGCGGCGGTGGTGTCCACCCGTTGCAGCCCCCGGTCCCGGGGTTCGAAGAGCAGCAGCACTTCGCCGAGGGTGATCTGCACCCCCGGTGAGAGGGCGATGTCGCCTCGTACCGCCTCCCCGTCCACCCGGCTTCCATTCGTCGAGCCCAGATCGGTCAGCACCCAGATTCCTTCCTTGAGCTGCAGTTTCGCATGATTGGCGCTGATGCTCGCATCGGGCAGTGCGATGTCGTTGAACTCGCCCCGGCCGATGTTGACGACCGGGCTCCGAACCGAAAGCCGCTCCCCCTTGCGCTGCCCCCGCTTGACCAGCAGCGTGGCCAGCGGCTCCGCCGGCGCCGGCTCGGGCATCGGCGGGGGCCGCCGCACCGCCT
>DATFGC010000203.1:0-2433 GCA_035249765.1 Gemmatimonadales bacterium
GGCCCAGGTGCGGCGACTGTTCCCCGGGATTCCGGCCGAGCAACGCCAGGGGCTGGAAGCCTTCTGGAAGGCGGGAGGCACCATGCGGACCCGCTGGACGGTGAGCGAGATCGTCATCACCGGCGAGACCGCGACCGCCCGGGTGGAAGGCACCAACGACGTGACCGCTCCCCGGGAGCGCCCCTCGGCGCAACGGGTGAGCTGGCGGGCCCGGCTGGAACGCCAGGGCACGGAGTGGCGCATCATCGCGCTGGCCAACTAGCTCTCCCGGAGGTCCGATGCACGGTCGCCGTCTGGCATGCTTGCTCCTGGCGGGCGCCGCCCTGGCGTCTCCCCTCGCCGCTCAGAACCGGGTCCACCTGCGCGACCGGATCCGCGATCTCTTCAGCTTCGGCAGCTGCGGCCAGCCGCTCTGTCTCGACAACTCGGTCAACGCCACCAACGGGCACGGCAGCCATTTCCTGCCCGACGTCTCGGCCGGCAACGGCGCCATCCTGGGATTCCTGGATGCCGCCATCGGCGCCAACGCGGCCAATATTCCGCTCTCGGCTTCGAGCAGCGGCGCGACCTTCAAGTTCGTGGGCGGGCTCCCGGTCCGGACCTCGGCCTCGCTGGGACCGGTGTTCGGGGAGCGGGCCCAGACCCTGGGCAAGGGGCGCTTCGTGGTGGGAGCCAACCTCTCCGGGCTCAACTTCAGCTCGCTCCGGGGGGTGCCGCTCGACAAGATCGTGCTCAACTTTTCCCACGACGACACCCCGCCCGAGGGGCTGGGCTCGCCGCCCCGGGAAAACGACGTGCTGCAGGTGCGGCTCGACCTCAGCGTGAGCCTGCTGGTCTCCACCTTCTTTGCGACGTATGGGGTCACCGACCGGCTCGATCTGAGCTTTGCGGTGCCGCTGGTGCGCACCGCGCTGCAGGGACGCAGCACCGCGCAGTTCTTTCCCTTCGGGATTCCGACCTCGCACTTTTTCTCGGGCGACTCGCTCCATCCGGTACTGGATGCCCACGCGGCCACCTTCGGCTCGGCCACTTCGATCGGCGACATCGCGCTGCGGGCCAAGTACGGAATCCGGAACACCGAGCAGCTCGGCGTGGCGGTGATGGCCGACGCCCGGCTGCCCACCGGATCGGCGGAGAACCTGACCGGAGCGGGCCATCTGTCGCTCCGGGCCTTCGCGATCGGCTCGGCCCGGTTCGGCGACTTCTCGCCCCATCTGAACCTGGGGTACGCGCTGCGCACCGGGGAAGGACGCTCCGACGCGATCCTCCTCACCGGCGGGTTCGACCAGCCGGTGGCGTCCTGGGCCACCCTGGCGGTGGACCTGATCAGCGAATGGGAATCGGGATCGGGGGGACTTACCCTGCCGGGGACGGTGGTCTATACGATTCCGGTGGAGCGCACGGTGGAGCCCACAAACATCCCGGACATGAAGGACCACCGGGTCAACGGCTCGTTCGGGTTCAAGTTCCGAACTCCGGGCGGCCCGATCCTGGTGACCAACGCGCTGGTGCCGCTGCGCCGCGGGGGGCTCCAGTCGGACCTGGTGTGGACGGTGGGGCTGGATTTGAACTTCTGATGGAATGACGCAAAGACGCAAAGACGCAAAGTGGATTTCATCCGCTCGCGTCTTCGCGTCCTCCGCGCCCTTCTAGAATTGTCTTCCAAACGCCAGGATCAGCCGGGTCTTCCGCCCCCGCTGGATCGCCCGGGCAAATCCTACCGCGAGGGCGTCCCCGAAGAATCCGATCCGGATGTCGAGCGACCCCACCGGCCGGCTGATCGGAACCGAGGCAGGGTGGGGGCCCGGTCCCGGGTCCACCAGCGTCGCTCCGTCCTCGGGGTGGCGGTCACCCAGGGCCCGGACCGCCGCCAGCGCGGCCGGGCTGGTCGCGTCGGCAAAGCCGGTCTGGTACCCGAGCGAGATGGCCGGCGCGAGGGAGGGCAGGGTGATGCCGGAGCCGATCCGGAACGGCACGTCCAGCAACCCCAGCGGGTAGCTGAGCCGGACCCGGAACAGCGCCGACCGGGTCCCGGCGAACTCCTTGTACTCGTACCCCGGGAGACCCACCGAGCCGCCCAGCTCGAAGAGCTGCTGGGGCGGGGGGTTGTCCGAGAAGAGCGCGCCCCCCTGGAGCTTGGCGATGAAGAACACCCGGTTGAAGCTCTTCCGAACCACCACCCGCCCCTCCACCCGGGTGTAGTCCAGGTCTCCGGTCCCGTTCTCCACCGAGGCCTGGAAGCCGATCCCATCCAGCGCGAAGAGCGGACTCACGTCGGGGTTCCAGTCCAGCAGCGCCCGGGTCCGCCAGTAGCTCCCCGGGGTGATGTGGCGATTGTCCCGGAACGTGGCTCCGAAGAGCGATTTGGTCAGGTGGCGTTCCACCGCCCGGTCCGAAACCCGCGCCGCTTCGAACCGGAGGATGCTGCCGCTG
>DATFGC010000204.1:0-8957 GCA_035249765.1 Gemmatimonadales bacterium
TTGAAAGCCTCGAGTTCAAGAGCACTAACGATCGCCTGTTTATCAATGTGCTCAAAGACCTCGGTTTCATTGACACCGATGGCGTTCCGAAGGATCGGTACTATGCATTCCTTGATCGCTCGCAGTCGGCGAAGGTGGTTGCAGAGGGTGTCCGGGAAGCATACTCTGACCTGTTTGCTGTCAACAAAGCCGCTCAAGACCTTAGCGTCGAAGATGTTAGAAACAAGCTAAGGACGCTATATAAAGGAGCGAAGAAGGATAACCTAATTAATAGAATCGCCAGCACATTTGCAGCACTGTGCGAGTACGCCGACTTCACTTCGCCTTCCGTTCAACGAGAGATAGGCGAGGGGTCGCCCGACAAGGTAGCCGCCACGACGCCCGTCGAGTCCCAGTCAGTAGACCCTGGAAAGCGGCTGCCAAGCAAAGCCGTTTCGTTAGGTGCACTCCAATATCACATCAATATTGTGCTGCCGGAGAGCCGAGACCAGGCTGTATACGACGCGCTGTTCAAGAGTCTGCGTGACCATCTTGGCGACGTCTCATGAATAACGACCTCTATACGTTCGTTTACCGTGGCATTTTGACCGATGAGAGCCTCGACAAAGCGGGCCGCAAGACTCGTGTGACATTGGGTACCGCAGAAGTACACCAACTTAAGGGAGCCCTTTCTTTCGAGCTCCTCGACGCGGAACGGGTGTCGAATGCTGAGAAGATGGCCATCATCTACACTGCCATTCACGCGTTCGAGAACACTGTGCGACACTTCGTCGCGGCTGCGATGGCTGAAACCCACCATGAGGAGTGGTGGTCAAAAGTTCCCGCGAAGGTACAGTCGCGGGCACAAACGCGCATCGAGGAGGAGGCAAAATTCCGGTGGCACGGAGCGCGAGGCGGTGCGGAGATCGAATACTGTGACTTTGGGGACCTTCTATCGATAATTGTTGTGAATTGGGCTGTTTTCGAAGATGTGCTAGTTGACATGGAATGGGTGAAAGCGACTCTGAGTGTGCTTGAACGGTCACGGAACATCGTGATGCATGGGGGCATGCTTGCTCGGCAGGACGTGGAGCGGATTGGCATCAACATTCGTGATTGGCTTCGGCAGGCCGGTTGATGTCTAGCACCGGCTTGCTGCCGAGGCCACAGCGGTTCGCCGAGAGTTCATGCGAGAATTGAGCGGAAGGACGACGCCGAAAGGATTTGGAGTGGCTGGCGCCAACCTAGCGCACTTGGCCGCAGAGATTGCGCAACTTGGCGGCTTCGGGTCCATCATAACAAATACCTTCAACATCAAACTCGAGGCTCCCTACTATCTCCAGCCTGATTGGGAGATTCCCGCAGACCGTTACAACAACCGGGAGCGGCTCCTGTTCCAAAGAGCTCGGATAGCCGGTATCCGGGCGCTCATTATGAGGCCCCACACACATGAGCTACCTACACCGTGGGGACACGGACCTGCACACGTGGAGCTCATGGCCCCGGTGCGCATCCGCCCTGCCCTCGGCATTGGAGTTGGTCAGATCGCTCTAGTCACCGTTGAAGTAGAGGGAAATGACGAATGGTGGCATGGCAATGTGAGCCCCTAAACAACCATTCTCTTCACATCTCCAAGTTGGGCTGAACTCCGAACGAGAGACGACTCCTACCCCTCGTCCCCCAGCACCTTGGCCGGATCCACCTTGAGCGCCCGCCGAGCCGGCAGCCACGCCGCCAGCAGCGCCGTCGCCCCCAGCACCACCGTCACCCAGACATAAGTCATCGGATCGAGCGGGCTCACCTCGAACAAGGCCTTCCCCAGCACCCGGGTCAGCCCCGCCGCGGAGGCCACTCCCAGCACCAGCCCCAGCACCGTGAGCTTCATCGCCTGGCCGCCCACCCAGCCCATCACGTTCCTCGGTGCCGCGCCCAGCGCGATCCGGATCCCGATCTCCCGGGTCCGCCGGGTCACCGCGTAGCTCATCACCCCGAAGATCCCCAGCGCGGCCAGCCCCAGCGCCCCGGCCCCGAACACCGCCAGTACCCGGGTCATCGCCCGGTTCTGGGCGGAGGCCCGGTCCACATAACCCTTGAGCGGCTCCACCTGGAAGAGCACCGCATCGGGGTCGGTCGCGCTCACCATCGCCCGGAGCGGCGCCGTCAAATCAGCAGGATTCCCCGCGGTCCGGATCCCGAACCGCAGAGTCATCCCGGTCCGCCGGGCGCTCTGGTCCAGCGGCACATATGCCTGAATCCGGGAGGGCTGCATCAGCTCGTAGTGCCGCACGTTCTTCGCCACCCCCACCACCGTCCGGTACACCGGCGGGCCGCTGTCGGTCGCCGTCTCGAAGGTCACCCGCTTGCCCAGCGGATCCTCCCCGGGCCAGAACTGCTTCGCCATGGTCTCGTCGATGATCGTCACCGGCACCGCCCCCTCCCGGTCCCCCGGCCCGAAGGTCCGCCCCCGGACCAGCGGCACTCCGAAGGTCTCGAAGTACTCCGTCGAGACCACATTGTAGAGCACCGATAGCCCGGTCTCCCGCTCCACCGGCACCCCTTCCTTGTGAATCCGGAGCTCCCAGGACCGGTTCGCCAGTGGCAACAGCAGCGCGAATGCCGCGCTCTCCACCCCCGGCAGCCGCTCGGCCCGCTCCTGCAGCCCGCCGTAAAACGCCCGCCACCGCTCCGCATCGGGCGTGGTACCCAGCCCCGCCGCGATCGCCCCGGTCAGCACCCCGGTCGCGTCGAATCCCTTGTCCACGTTGATCAGCCGGTCCAGGCTCTTGAGCATCAGCCCGGCGCTCACCAGCAGCACCAGCGCCAGCGCCACCTCCACCACCACCAGCGCCTGGCGCAGCCCGCCCCGGCCGTGATCGGTGGTCCGGCTCCCCTCGCGAGACCGTAAGGTCGTGGCGATCTCGCGGGTGCTCCGGAGCGCCGGCACCAGCCCGAACACCACCCCGGTCACAAGCGCCAGCCCGATCCCGAACAGGAGCACTATCCCGTCCACCCGGATCTGGTTGCGGAGAATCGCCGGAATCTCGGTGGGCAGGAGCGGCACGATGGTGCGGACCGCGAGCCAGGCCAGCCCCGCCCCTAACACGCCCCCTACCGCCGCAATCGCCAGCGCCTCGGCCAGCAGCAGCCGCACCAGCCGGCCCCGCCCCGCGCCCAGCGCCGCCCGCACGGTGAGCTCCCGGGACCGGTCCTCGCCCCGGGCCAGCAGCAGGTTCCCCACGTTGGCGATCGCGATCAGCAGCACAAACCCCACCGCGCCCAGCAGGATCCAGAGCTGGGCCTTCACGTCGCCCACATACCACGAAGTCAGCGTCGCCAGTTCGGCCTTCCCCGCGGTGGGGCCGGCCAGCTCGCGCACCTCGCGGTTGACCCGCTCCATGTCCTGCCGGGCCGCCTCGAGCGTCACCCCGGGCTTGAGCCGGCCAATGGCCCAGGCCCCGAACCCGCTGTCCCGATCGTCCCAGGGAAGGGTGCCGTCCGCCGCCATCGGGAAGTAGAACTCGGCCGCCGGACTGGGGAATCCCGCGCCCGGAGGCAGTACCCCGATCACGGTGTAAGGCTCCCGCGCCAGGGTCAGGGTCTGGCCCACGATGGCCGGGTCACCGCCGAAGCGCTGCTGCCAGAAGGCATGGCCCAGCACCACCAGCCGGTCGCCGCCGGGACGGTCGCCCAGCTCGGCCGGGGTGAACAACCGTCCCGCCGCCGGGGTGAGACCCAGCACGCCGAACACATCTCCCAGCAGCGCGCGGCCGTTGAGGATCTGGGCCTCTCCCCGGCCGGTGAGCCGGAGCGACCAGGGCGCCGAAGCGGCAAAGGCCTCGAACACCCGGTTCCGGTCCCGCCAGTCGCGGTAGTTGGGGACCGAGAGCGAGACCAGATGCCCGGTATGGGAGCGGACGTCGAGCGAGATCAGCCGCGCCGGCGCTCGGAAAGGCAGCGGCCGGAGCAGCGCCCCGCTCACCACGCTCCAGATGGCGGTATTGGCCCCGATGGCCAGGGCGATGGTGGCAATGGCCACCGCGGCGAAGCCGGGCCGGCGGCGGAGGCCGCGGACCGCGTCACGAAGAGTCGAGGCGAAGGAGGACACAGCCGGCTCCGGGGGATGATCCGGTTGGATGCGTCCCGGGGCCGGATTGTTGGAGCGGAAACCGGCTGCCCGGTTGTCCATCCCGCCCGGGGTGCAACGTCACCCAGCGCGAGAGCCCACGCTTACCGAGGCGGGTGCACGATGGGAAACATGGGAGCGATACTGGCTGGAGTCTGCTGTCTGATGGCAGGGGGCGCAGTTGCAGCGCAGGAAGGGGCCGGCGCCGGGGACCGCGCCGCCGGCGAGCCCTGCCCGGCTGCCGGCAAAAAGCCGGCGCGACTTGCGGACCTCTGTGTGGGATCTGTTGCGGTGAACCGGGCTCGTTTCCTGACCTTCACCGTGAGGAATCGGGGTTCGCGGTCCACCAGCGCCTCGTTCACAGCCGAGGTCTACGTCGACGGAGAGCGGCAGGAGACGATCGAATTCGCCCGATTGGGCGGCTCGAGCGACCGGAGAGTCGAAGCACGAGTCGCGAGGCTCGCCGACTGCGGGAAAGGAACCGTCAGGCTGGTGCTCGACCCGCAGAATGTCGTCGCCGAGTCGGACGAACTGAACAACGACGTCAGTATCGATCGAGTCCCTCCCTGTCCCGACGTCACCGCCAGCATCGAGCCAGCCCGGGTGAGCAACAGGCAATACCGAATTCAGGTAAGCGTGGTAAACAAAGGTACTGCGCGGATGGCCGCGGTGGACGTCGGCATCATCGCCGCCATTCGGGACTCGACTTCCGAGGGACCAACGCTGGAGCAATGCGAAGCCGCGCCCACTCCCGATTCGCTGTCAGGCTGCTCCTTTCACACCCTGCGCACCAATATCCTTGCGCCCGGCCAATCCAGGAGATTCACGATCGGCGGCAGCATCCCTGCGACCAGAACGGCCGCCGTGAAGGTGACCCTCAAATGCGTGCTCGGTGCCGACTGTGTGGAATCGGACGGGAGCAACAATGTCGTGCACCGGATCCTTAGTCCCCGTTAGGGCCCTGCTTACCGGCAGTCGAATTCCCGGGCGTTGACGGAGCCGGTACCTTCCCTGGTGATGACCAGCCGATGGATGCCGCTCAGCCCGGGCCGCCGCCAGACCGCCCGCCACCGCGCGCCACCATCCTTCTCCATCCCGACCAGATGGAGCTCGAGTCTGCCGTCGCCGTCGCTGGCGATCAGGGTCGATCCTGCCGGACCCGGGCGATAGACCAGGACGTACCCCGGCTGCTGGAACACCCGGCCCGGGGAGAGGCCCCGCCACCGTGCGCTGAGAGAATCGGGCGTGCAGGTCACCGTAAGGGCCGAGTAGTCCACCCGCTCCGGGCCGGCGGCCGGGAGCGGCATGATTGCCTTTGCAGAGCCGGGATAGGCCGTGATGGGGAGCACTTGCGCCGGAGGTGAGCCCGCGCCCGCATTCCGGGGAAGCAGGGCAGTCAGCTCTCCCAGCCTGCGGGCCAGGAAGGCCGAGCTGGCCGGGCCGTACAGCGTCGATCCGCCCTCGTAGTCCTGCTGCTCGTATTCCTTCGCGGTGGTGACGTATTGCAGATAGCCGTTGGCAAGGCCGATGATTGCGGTCCGCGCCGGCGTCCAGTCCCGTCGCTCCGCGGCCTCCTCCATGGCGGCCCGCAGCTCCCGGCCCGCCACCAGGGTGACCTCGGCCGGCACTGCGGCGAGCACCAGCGACCCGATCCGAATCACGCTGAGCTGCGCGGTCTCGGGAAAACCGTGGTCCCCTACCAGAAGGGCGGATTGCAGGGAACCGAACAGCGGACGCTTGGGCGTGTGGCACGCCGCCGGCCTGGTGTCCCGGGCCGTTCCTCCCTCCTCCAGCCCGATCGGGAAGGGCCAGAGGATCCAGCGCCATCCCCGGATCCGGGTGGCCATCCCCTCGGCGCCGGCGCCGGTCGAGGAGCCGACCAGCGGTTCTCCGCACAGGCCGTCGCTGCCGGGGAGCCAGCTGGTGCCGAATGCCCGCCTGATGCTGAAGGTGTCCGCCAGGGAAACCAGCAGCTCATCGAACAGTGCCCTGGCCGGCCGCGCGATGCTGTCGGCCAGCCGTTCTACCCCGGCCAGCGCCGAATCCATGCAGGCGGTGGTTCGCTTCGGCGCCGGCTCGAGGAACTCCACCGCGGGGTCGGGTCCCCGCGGCATCGGAAACGGATCGAGAATTCCCGGACGGGGCACCTCACAGCGATACCTCGGCACGATGGGGGCCGCATCGCCCTCGGCACCGTTGGCAAACAGATGGATCGGTACCGCTACGGGCGGAGAAGGATAGGTGTGCCATTGGAGCCGGCGGACCACCCGGGCCTGGATGTCTCCATCGATCAGCGTGTTGAGCGTGGGAATGCCGGTGCCGTGAATCGCGAAAATGCTGTAACTCCCGATGGGCCGGGGCGCCGACGCACTGGATTGCGCCTCGTCGGCGCGAATCATCAGCAGCGAGGGATCCACCGCTCCCTTCGGGTCCTGGTTGCGGCACAGCGCCGCTGGAATCCCCTCGTTGCGGCACCAGGCCGGCATGCTGCGGTTGCTGGTCACGTCCGGTATGGCCCGCTCGCCCCAGGCGATCCTGGCGGGCCGGAGCCCGGCAACCGCGCCATGCACCGCGCGGGCGATCCGCTCCACCAGAAAATCCGCCAGTCGCGGGTCGTAGCCGGGATGCCGGGTGGCATTCTTGTTGTATTGCCGCTCGCCATAGAAGTGTCCCGGCCCGCTATGGGTGTGGGTCGCCGAGAGGATCAGGCGATCGGCGCCGATACCGGTGGAATCGAGCAGCCGGGCGGCGGCACGCCGATGGAGACTGGCCGAGATGTGGGAGAGATCGGCAACCACGAGCGCGATCCGCTCTCCAGATTTGTCTTCCAGCACCAGCGCCCGCACGAACAGCCGGGTGCGGACGCCGGTGGATCGCCGCCCTTCGGGCCCGCTGCCGCCCAGGCTCACTCCGGGGGGCGGAGTGATATCGGCAATGCCGGCGCCGGCCCGAAAGGTTCCCGAGCCCGGGACTGCGCGGGAAACCGGTGTCGGCAGCGGCTGGGCCTTCCATGCACCGCACGATACGGACGCAAGCAGGAAGAGAAGCAGCGGTCTTCTGGTCATTCGGGTCTCCGGAGTGGCCAGGAGATCCCTGCCTGGAAGGGCCACCAGAAGCGGACATCGCTGCCGTTTCCATAAGTGGCGGGGTCGCGGCTGACCTGGATCACCGGAGCCATGGCAAACACCAGCGCGGCGGGTCCGACATTGACCGCCAGCCGCACCGTCGAGGTCAACGCCGCGTGGGTCAGGCCGGTGCCGGTGGCTCCCGGGATCCCCGGAGCGGACTCGCGGCGGCCGGCCTGCATGCCGGCCGTCGCGGTCGTGGTCCAGCCGAGCGCGGGCCCGCTGAACGGGTTGATGAAGTGGTGGAATGCGATCGAAGGCTCGAGATAGGTGCCTTCTGCTCCCCGGACGCCGTGCCAGACTCCGAGCGATGCGGCGAACCGGTTGAAATGGATCAGGCCCGATCCGTAGACTTCCGTCACCGAAGGATGTTCGGACTGGCGGAGATAGGTGGAGCGGAGGACTCCCAGCGCCAGGATCGCGGGCCCCAGTCGGGCGGCGGCCTGACCCCACCCGTCCCATTCGGCCAGGCCCCAGTGCCCGGGCCGCAGATCGGAATGGCTTACGCCGTCGGCTTCGCGGAGCTCGAGGCCGGCCCATCCTCCCGCGGTGAGGGAGAATCGCCCCAGCCGAACCCCGCCGGCCGCATCGGCGTGCAGAACCGGCCCGTCGCTCCGCCGGATGCCCCGCCAGTGATGGCGCGAGGCGACGAAGACGTCGGCACGGACCAGCGCTGCCCGGGTTGGAGGAGGCGGCGCCTGCGCGTTGGCCGCAACTGGAGCGGACAACACCAGGAGCAGTCGCGCGGTGGTTCGCCCGCAACGATGACGGGTCATGAGTCCTCGGGATGGGAGCATCGCTAAGCTACCTGCGGCGGTTCGTGCCGGAAATTCGGTGCTCCCTTTCGCCGATCTCCTCGCGCTCACGTTCATGCGGGAACGACCTGAGCCACCTGCCAGTCACCGCTCACATTGATTTTCCCAGGGAGCCAGTCGGACGAGTGAATCAGCGTCGAACATCGCAGGATTCGCATAGTGCCGGTTTGCCGAGTCGGAGTGGCGCCATGCGGCAAGCAGCCGGGGAAGGACCTGGATCCCGCGAAGCTCGGCATAGTAGGAACTCCGAATTTGAGCCGAGTCTGCGGGCCATGAGTATGGCTCACGGAACATCACGTTCACCGACCAGTGTTCGGAAGATCCGCATGGCTGGATGGTTCGCAATCCATCCTCGATTCGCAGCCGTCCACCAACAACTTTGCGGCGACGCGGTGGGGAGGACGGTGGCAACAAGCGCCACACCAGGGAGTTGAGGGCTGCCGCGCGAGCATGATCCGGATGCTTTCCGGCGTCAGGATTGCTGTATGAATAGCTACGGTACTGGGGTCCGATCTGGAGTTCGACAGTGAACCCCCATCCGTCAAATACCAATGGCCGTGTCTCCCTGGGGAGAGAATCTTCATCGGGAAGCGCTCGAATGCCCGCCGCCTCCAGGTCATCCCACATTGACCTCCAGTCCGGCTCACGAACCAGCCGCATCCTGCACGCACCCAACCCTTGAGCCTCGCGAAACCGGTCACAGGCGCCCTCCAAATGCCATCGCATCAATTCCGAGAAACCAGGCATTACGACCAGCGAGGGATGGAGTTGCAGAGTGTCGGGCGAATCGGTCCACGTCTGGAAGACGGTTCCTGTCACTCGATCAGCTACGCGGTGGAGCCTTACCATGCTCTTGGGTTGGGCGATATAGATCTCGTGCCAAATGCGGATCTCGCTGCTCCCGGCTGGAAAGGC
>DATFGC010000205.1:0-10201 GCA_035249765.1 Gemmatimonadales bacterium
GCTGGTGCTCTATGACCGCGCCGCGCCCACCAGCACCCCCGCCGCGCTCGCCGCGGCGGGCGAAGCGATGGCGGTGCCCACCGCCGCGGTGGCCGAGCTATGGACCCGCCGGGTCTGGCAGGGACCGCCCTGCGCCCCGGAATTGTTCGAGGGATATCTTTCGGCGGTCGCTGCCGCCGTCCGCGTCATCGACACCTATTCTCGAGGGGGGAACTGATGGCCACGCTCCGGGGCACGCTCCCGGCACTCGCGCTGGCGGCCCTGATCGCCACCGGGTGCGGGTACAATACGATTCAAACCAAGGATGAGGCGGTCAACAGCGCGGCCTCGCAGATCAAGACCCAGCTCCAGCGCCGGGCCGACCTGATTCCCAATCTGCTGGAGACGGTCAAGGGCGTGGCCCGGCAGGAGAGCACCATCTATATCGGAGTGACCGAGGCGCGGAGCCGGCTCGCCGGCGCGGTGCAGTCGGGCACCCTTCAGGAGATGGGCGCGGCCAACCAGGAGCTGACCTCGGCGCTGAGCCGGCTGCTGGTGGTGGTGGAGAACTATCCCGAGCTCAAGTCCAATCAGAACTTCCTCCAGCTCCAGGACCAGCTGGAGGGAACCGAAAACCGGATCTCGGTGGCCCGGCAGGACTACAACAAGACGGTGGAAGATTTCAACGCCTACATCCGGCGCTTTCCCTACAACCTGACCGCGAAAGTCTTCGGGCTGGGGAAGCCGAGGGAGTACTTCGAGCTGACCACGCCGGGCGCGGCGGAAGCGCCGGCGGTGAAATTCTAGGGAGCCAGGGAGTCAGGTAGCCAGGGAGCCAGGGAAAAAACAAGCGGCCCGGCGATTGAGCGATCGGCGGGCCGTGGTGTTTCTGGCTCCCTGACTCCCCGGCTCCCTGGCTCCCTAATCCGTAACCACTCCCGGCAAGATGTATCGCCTCGGATCCACCGGTCGCCCGTTCACGTGGACTTCGTAGTGCAGGTGGGGGCCGCTGGAGAGTCCGGTATTCCCGACCAGCGCGATCCGTTCGCCCCGTTCCACCCGCGCGCCGACCCGGGCGAGGATCCGGGAGGCGTGGGCGAACTTGGTGACGATGCCGTAGCCGTGATCGATGGTGACGGTGTTCCCGTAACCGGGTTCCCATCCGGCCTGGACCACCCGGCCCTTGGCCGGCGCCTCGATGGGCGTGCCCATCGGGGCGGTGACGTCGAGCCCTTCATGGGCCCGGGCGATGTGCAGGATCGGGTGGGAGCGCATCCGGCTGAACGCGCTGCTCAGCCATCCCGCGGTGGGCATGATGGAGGGCGTCGCCGCCAGCCGCTCGACATGCTCCGCCAGGCTGTCGCCCGCCTCGCGGAACGAATGGGCCAGCAGATTGGCCCGGCGGATCAGGGCGCTCAGGTCCACCCGTACCTGGCCGGCCCGGCCCAGCAGCTCGGTCGAGGCATCGGCGTCGGCGCCCGCGGGGCGCGGGCCCCCGATGCCGGCGGCGTGCACTTCGGGCGCGATGGGGTCGAGATTGGCCAGCAGACGGATCTGGGTGTCGCGGACCTCGAGGCTGGCCAGCGTGTCGGAGAGCGAGGTCATCCGGCCATGCAGCACGTTGAGCTCGGTGGCGAGCCGGGCATTCTCCCGCTCCAGGCGCTCGGCGTGGGCCAGGTTGACCGAGCGCCGCACCGTCGCGTATCCCAGCAGCACGGCGAGGAGCGTAGCCGCGACGGCGAGGCTCCCGGCCAGCTTGAGCGCGGTGTACGAGACTTCGAGGATTCTCGAAGCGCTCGACCCCTGAGGAACGACGATGATGGTCCAGCGACGCTTGGACATCCAGCCACCTGCGAAAACTCAATGACTCCTGCGAGAGCGCCGGACGTGAGGGCCGCCGGCGGGCGGTCAACGGGCCGGTTGCGGGGAACCGACGGTAGAGTATGCTCCCGGATTCCCGGGATGTCAAGCTTTGGGCCGTTCGTCTAAATATTTGCGATGTAGCAAGTTACGACACTACGGCGCGGCATCCGGCTTGGGGAACAGGACCGGGGGACGGAGGGTACGGTCGCCCGCCACCTTCGGATCGACCAGCGTGCTCCAGTCGATTTCCCCGGGGGAACCGCTCCGGCCCAGCGCCTGCCACAGTACCAGAGAACGCTCCGGCATGAACGGGGACGCCAGGACCGCCAGACGAAACAGGCAGCGGGCCAGGGCGGTCAGCGCGTCGTCGAGCTCGGTCTCGCGCCCCTCCTTGGCCAGGGCCCAGGGTGCGGTCTGCACGATGTACTGATTGGCTTCGGCAACCAGGGCCCAGGCCGCGTCACCCGCGCCGCGCACGTCGAACCGGTCCATCGCCGCCGCGTAGGCCGCCACCGCCCGGGCTCCCGCCTGATCCAGCGGGCTCGCCGCGGGGCGGTCGGGCACCACGCCGCCCCGGTACTTGTCGAGCATCGCCAGGGAGCGCGAGGCCAGATTGCCCAGTCCGTCGGCGAGGTCGGCGACGTACCGCTCATCGAAGCGGTCCCAGGAGAAATTGCCGTCGTTCTCGAGTCCCACTTCCCGGAGCAGGAAGTAGCGCAGCGCGTCCGCCCCGTGGCGGGCGAGCGCGGTGTCCACGCTGACCGCGGTCCCGCTCGACTTGGACACCTTGGCGCCGTCCCACTGCACGTACCCGTGGGCCCACACCATGCGGGGGAGCGGCAGCCCGGCGGCCAGCAGCATCGCCGGCCAGAGACAGCAGTGCAGCCGGGTAATCCCCTTGCCGATCACATGCACGTCGGCGGGCCAGAGCCGGTCCCATCCGGCCCGGGGAAACCCCGCCGCGGTGATGTAGTTGATCAGCGCGTCGAACCACACGTAGACCGTGTGGCCGGGATCGCCGGGGAAGGGAATCCCCCAGGGGAACCGGGCCCGGGAGATCGACACATCCTCGAGCCCGCGTTCCAGCACACTGAGCACCTCGTTGCGGCGGATCGCCGGCTCGACCCGGAATTCCCCCGAGCGGATCAGCTCGAGGATCCGGGGTCCGTAGCGGGAGAGCCGGAAGAAGTGGTTGGTCTCCTTCATCCGGACCAGCTCCCGCTCGGGATGCTCGGCGCAGCGTCCGTCCACCAGCTGGGACTCCTGCTTGAACTCCTCGCAGCCCACGCAGTAAAGGCCTTCGTAGTCGCCCACGAAGAGATCGTCCGGATGAAGCGCCTGGATCCGCCGGAGAAACTCGGTCACCGAGGCGTGATGCCGGGGCTCGGTGGTCCGGATCCAGTCGTCCTCCGAGCAATGGAGCGCGCGCCAGGTGGAGGCGAACCGCTCGCTGATCTGGTCCACCCATTCCGGGGGAGCCATCCCGGCCCGCTCCGCCGCGAGCGCCACCTTCTGGCCGTGCTCGTCCATCCCCATCACGAAGTGCACCGCATCCCCCCGCAGCCGCCGGTAGCGGACCACGCAGTCGGCGCCCACCTTCTCCAGGGTATGCCCCAGGTGAGGGTCGCCGTTGGCGTAGTCGATCGCGGTGGTGAGATAGAACTTGGCCACTCAGGACTCCCCGGGTGGAGAGCCACCCTCGGGGCGGGGACCCCGGCGCCTGCGGCGGCGCCGCTTCCGCTTCCGCTCGCCGGAGGAGTCATCGGGAGGACGCGCAGCGTCCGGGGCGATCTCGGTGGCGTCACCCTGAGGAGGCGAAGCCGACGAAGGGCGTGATGCCTGTTGGAGCTCGGCCCCTTCGCTCCGCTCAGGGTGACCGCTCCGCTCAGGGTGACCGGGTCGCGCCGGCATCCCCCGGGCCTCCGGGGGCGGCTCGCCCAGGCGCTCCAGCTCCTCGCGCAGCTCCAGCAGCGTCACGATCCGCGGTCCCTGCTCCTCGCTTCGCAGGAACACCCGCTCCCGGAAGATGTCCATCGCCACGACACGCTCCGCGCCCCGGCTGGTGCGCAGGGCCTTGCCCTCCTTGGGGAACCGCTTGCGCGAGGCCACGTAGAACTCGTGCTCGTACTTGAGGCAGCAGAGCAGGCGGCCGCAGCCGCCGGAGATCTGGGCCGGGTTGAGCGAGAGGTGCTGATCCTTGGCGAGGGCGAGCGACACCGGGGAGAGGGTGGTGAGCCAGGAGGAGCAGCAGAATTCCTTGCCGCAGCGGCCCACCCCGCTCAGCCGGGCGGCTTCGTCCCGCGCGCCGATCTGGCGGAGATCGATACGGGTGTGCAGCGCCGCGGCGAGGTCCCGCACCAGCTCCCGGAAGTCCACCCGCTTGTCGGCGGTGAAGTACACGGTCAGCTTCTTCCGGTCCCACTGCCACTCGGCGTCGCTCACCTTCATGTCCAGCTGGCGGGCCCGCACCCGCTCCAGCACGGTGCGGCGGGTGGTCTCCTCGCTTCGGCGCAGGTCGTTGGCGGTCGCGATGTCCTGCTGGGTGGCCCGGCGGACCACGTCCTGCTGGGGCACCTTCACCTCTCCCACCGCGCACCCGGCGCAGCCGCTGGCGCATTTCCGGGTGGCGGTCTCGCCCACCGCGGACACCCGTCCGAAGTCCAGTCCCCGCTCGACCGGCACGATCACCGCCTCCGAGAGCCGAAGCGGCTCGGAGTCGTCGGCCCAGAGGAAATAGTCCTTCCGGTTGCCCTTGAAACGGACTTCGACAGTGGTGGGCATCAGGCTTCGGTATACACTCCCATGCCGGCGTATTTCTCGGCGCGCCGGCGCACCAGCTTTTCGGGACGGGTTTTCCGAAGCTCGGTCACGTGCCGGATCAGGCTGTCGCGCAGCGCCTCGCCCGCGGCCTCGGGATCCTGGTGGGCGCCGCCCAGCGGCTCGGGAATGATCTCGTCGATCACCTTGAACTGGAGCAGGTCGCCGGGGGTGAGGCGCAGCGCCTCGGCGGCCCGTTCCCGCTGGCTGGCGTCCTTCCAGAGAATCGCGGCGCAGCCTTCCGGCGAGATCACCGAGTAGACCGAGTTCTCGAACATCAGCACCCGGTCCGCCACGCCCAGGGCCAGCGCGCCGCCGGAGCCGCCCTCGCCGATCACGACCGCCACCACCGGCGTCTGGAGCATGGCCATTTCGAGGATGTTGGTGGCCAGCGCCTCGGACTGTCCCCGCTCTTCGGCGCCGAGGCCGGGATAGGCGCCCGGGGTGTCGATCAGGGTGATGACCGGGGCGTGGAACCGCGCGGCGAGCCGCATCAGCCGCAGGGCCTTCCGGTAGCCTTCGGGATGGGGCATGCCGAAGTTGCGCCGGATGTTTTCCCGGGTGTCGCGGCCCTTCTGGTGCCCGATCACCATGACCGAGCCGCCGGCCAGCCGGGCCCACCCCCCGACGATCGCGAGATCGTCCCGATAGAGCCGGTCGCCGTGCAGCTCCACGAAGTCGGTGAAGATGCTGCCGAGATAGTCGAGGGTGTAGGGGCGGCGGGGATGCCGGGCCACGCTGACCCGCTGCATGGGGGTGAGGCTGCGGTAGATGTCCTCCCGGAGCGAGTCGAGTTTGGCCTGAAGGGTGGTGAGCTCCTCAGCCACGTCGATTTCGCGCTCTTCGCCGACCCGCTTGAGCTCGTCGATCTGCCGTTCCAGCTCGAGCAGCGGCTTCTCGAAATCGAGTGTGTACGTGTTGGCCATCGGTCACCCCACCTTGACGAAGCGGACCGCGTCCGCGCCGAGGAGATCCCGCAGGGCAAGCACTACGTCTTCGCCGGGCTCCACCCGGAGCCGGCGCGCTCGCAGCCTGGCGCCCTCGCCGTTCCCATCGGACCACTCAATATAGACCGGCGCGGGACCCGGATGGCCGGCGCAGACCGCCGCGGCGGAGCGCAGCACCTCGCTGCTCGGCCCGCCCGGGGCGCTCCACCGGAGCAGGATGCCGACCGCTCCCGAGCGGCGCAGCTCCGCCAGCGGCCGGGCGCTCTCCACCACGAACGGGGCACGCTCCTCGTCCCGGTCCCGGGCGCTGTAGCCTCCGGTGAGCAGCACCGCCGCATCCTCCACCAGCACCTGGTTGAGCCGGGCCCAGCTCTCCGGGAAGACGATCGCTTCGGCGGCGCCGTGGAAGTCCTCCAGAATGATACGGGCATATTCCTTTCCCGTCTTCTTGGAGAGCTGCCGCTTCACCGCGGTCACCACCACCGCCACGGTGACCGGGTGCTCGGTCCATTGCTGGAGGGTGGCGGTGGTCCGGGTGCCGAAGAGCTCCACCTCGGTGCGAAACGGCTCCAGGGGATGCCCGGAGATGAAGAACCCGATGACCTCCTTCTCCCGGGTCAGCCGCTCGGCCTCGGGCCAGTCGGGGAGGTCGGGCAACGCCAGGGCATGCCGTTCCGCGGCCGGCGCCTCCCCGAACAGCGACGCCTGTCCCGCCTCGCGCTCCTGCTGAAGCAGCTGGGCTTCGCCGAGCACGGCGTCCAGCGCGCCCATGAGCTGGCTCCGGTAGCCGCCCAGGGAATCGCAGGCCCCGGCGGCAATCAGCGATTCCAGCACCCGCTTGTTGCAGAGCCGGAAGTCGATCCGGTCCACCAGGTCGGCGAGGTCCCGGAAGGGGCCCTGCTCCCGGGCGGCGATGATCGACTCGATCGCCCCCCGGCCCACGTTGCGCACCGCGCCGAGACCGAAGCGCATCCGGGTGTCGCTCACCACGGTGAACTTGAAGCCGGACTCGTTGACGTCGGGCGGCAGCACATCGAGGCCCAGCTCCCGGGCCTCGTTGATGTACTGGACCACCTTGTCGGTGCTGCCGATTTCGGAGGAGAGCAGCGCCGCCATGAATTCGGCCGGATACCAGGCCTTGAGCCAGGCGGTCTGGTAGGAGAGGACCGAGTACGCCACCGAGTGGGACTTGTTGAAGCCGTAGCGGCCGAAGGTCTCGATCTGGGCCGCGATGTCGGAGGCGAGCTTCCGGGGATGGCCCATGGCGACCGCCCGCTCCACGAATTTCCCCAGCTCCCTCCGGATCAGTTCCGCGTCCTTCTTCCCGACCGCCTTCCGGAGCACGTCGGCTTCCGCCAGGGTGAAGCCGGCGAGAACGTTGGCGATCCGCATCACCTGCTCCTGATAGGTGATCACGCCATAGGTCGGCTCCAGAATGTCCCGCAGCGAGGGATGCGGATAGCTCACCTCTTCCTGACCCAGCTTGCGGCGGATGAAGACCGTGTGCATGCCGGCGTCGAGCGGGCCGGGCCGGAGCAGCGCGTTGGACGCGACCAGGTCGTCGAACCGGTCGCACTTCATCTGCCGGAGGGTGTCGGTCGCCAGCGGCGACTCGAACTGGAAGACCCCCGCGGTGCGACCCTGCCGGAGCATCCCGTAGACTTTGGGATCGTCCAGGGTCAGGGCGGCCATGTCGGGCGCGGCACCGGTGCGCGCGGCGATCATGGCGACCGCATCGTGAATGACGGTGAGGGTCTTGAGCCCCAGCAGGTCCATCTTGAGCATCCCGACCTGCTCCAGCGCCCCCATCTCGAACTGGGTGATGATGGCGCTCTCCCCCTCGGCCGGCTGTCCCGCGCCCCGGGTCGGCGCGGTGCAGACCGGCACGTACTCGGACAAGGGGCCCGGCGCGATGACCACACCGGCGGCGTGGACCGAGGCGTGCCGGGAGATTCCTTCGATCCGTCCGCTCAGCTCCACCATCCGCTGATACACCGGCGCGCTCTGCACCAGCTCGCGCAGCTCGTCCACCTTCCGGACCGCGTCGGGAATGGTGAGGCTGTAGGCCGGTCCCGAGGGGATGAGCTTGGTGATCCGGTCGGCTTCGCCGGGCGGGATCTTGAGCACCCGGGCGACGTCCTTGACGGCGGCCCGCGCCTTCATGGTGCCGAAGGTGATGATCTGGCCCACGCTGTCGCGCCCGTAGCGCTCCCGCACGTACTCGATCACCTCGCCGCGGCGCTCGAAGCAGAAGTCCACGTCGATGTCGGGCATCGACACCCGCTCGGGATTCAGGAACCGCTCGAACAGCAGGTCGAACCGCAGGGGATCGATGTCGGTGATGCGCAGCGCGTAGGCTACCAGGGAGCCGGCCGCCGAGCCGCGGCCCGGGCCGACCGGGATGCCCCGGTCCCGCGCGGCGCGGATGAAATCCTCCACGATGAGGAAGTATCCGGCATAACCCGCCCGGGTAATGACCGAGAGCTCGTAGGCGAGCCGCTCGGCGGCCACCGCGGGCAGCGGATCGCCGTAGCGGACCCGGGCCCCCCGGGTGGCCAGCTCCAGCAGCAGGGCATTTTCGTCGGCGTACCCGGGGGCCAGCGGGAAGCTGGGCAGGTAGGTGCGTTTCTCGAACTCGAATTCGCAGAGCGCCGCGACCCGGGCGGTGTTGTCCACCGCCTCGGGGTGATCCGGGAAGAGCGCCCGCATCTCGGCTTCGCTCTTGACGTAGGACTCCTGCCCGGTGAAGCGGAAGCGCTTGGGATCGTCGAGATCGGCCCCGGTCCCGATCGCGAGCAGCACATCGTGCGCTTCGGCGTCTTCCCGCCTGAGGTAGTGGGCATCGTTGGTCGCCACCACGCCGATGCCCAGCTCCCGCCCCAGCCGCAGCATGCCTTCGGTGACCAGTTTCTCCTCCGCGATGCCGTGATCCTGGATCTCCAGCCAGAACCCTTCGGGCCCGTAGAGCCGGGCGAACCACTCGGCCGACCCGCGCGCCTCCTCGTAGCGGCCCTGCCGGAGCGCCTGGGCCACTTCGCCCGAGAGGCAGGCGGCGAGGCAGATGATCCCTTCGGAGTATTTCTCCAGGGTGGCCTTGTCCACCCGGGGCCGCCGGTAGAATCCTTCGGTGTATCCGATCGAGGAAAGCCGGACCAGGTTCTTGTATCCCGCCCGGTTCCGGGCCAGCAGCACCAGGTGGCTGTAATGGGCCGGCGCGCCGGCCGGTTTCTGGGTGGCGCGGCGGTCGCCGTAGGCGAGGTAGGCCTCGAAGCCGAGAATCGGCCGGAGCTTCCGGGCCCGGGCTTCGGCGTAAAAGCTCCAGGCGGCGTGGAGGTTCCCGTGATCGGTCACCGCCAGGCTGTCCATTCCGAGCTTCTGCACCTGCCCGACCAGATCGGGAATCCGGTTCGCTCCGTCGAGGAGCGAGTATTCGCTGTGGGTATGGAGGTGTACGAACGCCATTCGGATGACCTGTATCGCTGGCCGGGCCGGCGCGGCCAGCGGGCCACGAGCGGAGACCGGAGATACGGTTTGGGTGGTGCGGCAGCGAGCCGCGCCGCGCGTCTCCTACCCATTCTGCGAGGGGCCGGAATCCCGCGGCGACCGTGAAGCTACCGGGCCCCGGGATGATTGTCAAAAGTCGTTGTGGGGACTTAACTTGGATGCTGGGGACTGGATGCTGGGGACTGGATGCTGGAGACTTGATGCTGGAAACCACCCACCACCAGAACCCAGCATCCAGCATCCAGCAACCAGCATCCAGCATCCAGTTACCAGGACCGTCACCACTCATGATTCTGCGCCAGCTCACCGGAACCGGGCTTTTCCTGGCCGCTGTTCTGACCGCCTGCGGGGGCGATCCGGTCTCGCCGCCGCCCCCGCCGCCTCCGCCGCCGGCGGGGTCGCCCAGCGTGGTCTGCGCGTCAAAGTCGGTCACCACTCTGTCCACCGGCCAGCACACCATCGTTGATCCGGCCGGCGCGAGCGGGTGTCTTCGCTTCCCGGCGGCCGGCCCCGCGGGCGCCCAGTACCTGGTGGTGGTGGCCTCGACCTCGGGATCGCGTTCCTCCTCCGGAGTTCAGGGCCCCTATGTGGTAAAGGCGAGTTCGCCCGCCAGCGCGTCGGCCGCGCCGCTCTCGGCGGCGCTCCAGGCTCCCGGCGGCGAGCGGCGCCGGTCGGTCGCGGCGGAGTTCGACGCGATGCTGCGGGAACGGGAACGGGCTCTCGTAGCGGGTGGCGCGGTGCGGGCATCCGGTCCGACGCTGCCCCGCCTGGCCGCCCCGCCCACGCTGGGAGAGGTCCAGAGCTTCCGGGTCTGCAGCAACCTCCAGTGCAGCGCGTTTGCCACCGTGCAGGCCACCGCGCAGTTCGTGGGCCAGAAGGTCGCCGTCTTCATCGACAACGACGTCCCCCAGAACGATCCGCTCACCCCGGCCGACGCCGCGGAGCTGGGCACCACCTTCGATACCCATCACTATCCCATCGACACCAACGCCTTCGGGGCCGAGTCCGACCTGGACCAGAACGGGGTGGTGATCATCCTGATGACCGATGCGGTCAACGACCTCACCCCCGACTGCACCAACGGCCGGGTG
>DATFGC010000206.1:0-4879 GCA_035249765.1 Gemmatimonadales bacterium
GCGAGCGCTCCCATCACGCCCACTGCCAGGCCTGCCAGGATCGGCGCCAGGGTCTGGCCCGCCACCAGGCGATAGATCTGCCCGGTGCGAGCGCCGAGCGCGATGCGAATGCCAAGCTCCCGGCGCCGCTGCACCACCGCCTGGCTGGCGATGCCGAAGCAGCCCAACGCGGACAGCAGGAGCGCCATCGCCGCGAATACGCTGAACAGCACCATGGGAAAGCGGAGATGCCCGAGCGAGCTCTCGACCACCTGCTCCATGGTGAACGGGTCGCCGATCGGCTCCCTCGGCGCGGCCCGCCGGAGCGCCTGGCGGAGGGGCGCGAATCCCTCGAGCGGGGTCGAGGTACGGATCATCACCGTCATCCCCGGCCAGGCGGCCTGGGCGTACGGCGCGTAGAGATAGGGCTTGACCGGCTGGGCCAGCCCGCCGTGCCGCACGTTGCCGATCACGCCGATGATGGCGACCCAGGGACCGTCGGTTTCGAAGCGGCCCAGCTTGATCCGGCGGCCCACCGGATTGACGCCGGGGAAGTATTTCTCACCCAGCGCTTCGTTGATCACCATCACCATGGGCGCCGAAGCACGGTCGGTCGAGGTGAAGTCGCGTCCGGCCAGCAGCGGAATCCCGAGGGTCTGGAAAAACCCCGGGCAGGCGACTCCGTACGAGGCGCTGGGCAGGTTGGCCGGGCCGGGGTCGGGCGCCCCCTCGATCACGAAGCTGCGGCCGGCATTGGCGCCGGAGAGCGGCACGTGGCTCACCGCGCTGGTAGACACCACCCCGGGCACCAGGGCGGTTTCTCTCGACAGGTCGGTGCAGAGGTTGACCCGCTCGGCCGGACCGTAGAAATCGGCCTGGGGGAGCGCCATGTCCACCGCGATGACGTTGACCGGATCGAGCCCGGGAGCTACCCGCTGGAGCCGGCTGATGCTGGCGATGAGCAGCCCCGCGCCGACCAGGACCAGCATGGCAAGGGCCACCTCGCCCCCGACCAGCACGCTCTTGAGCCGCCGGGTATGGCGGGCCGTCATGCTCCGCGCCCCCGCGTCGCGGAGCAGCTCGGCCGGCTCGGAGGGAAGGGAGGTGAGCGCGGGCGCGAGACCGGCCGCGATTCCGGTGAGGAGGGCCACCAGCACGCCCACTACCATGACGGTGCCGTCGAGCGAAATACTGCTCAGATCGCGGAAGGGCACGCTGCGGAGACTCTGGGGGAAGACCCCGAACAGCGCCCGGGTCCCCAGGGTGGCGAGGCCCAGACCCAGGACCGCGCCTCCCAGCGCGAGCACCGCGCTCTCGGTCACCAGCTGGCGCGCGATCCGGGCCCGGCTGCCGCCCAGGCCCATCCGGGTTGCAATCTCTCGCCGGCGGGCGGCGCCCCGTGCCACCAGCAGGCTCGCGATGTTGGCGGCGGCGATCAGCAGCACCAGCACCACCGCGGCGAGCAGGGTCCGCAGGACGTTCTCCGCGCCCTCGATCCAGAGGTCCCGCATTGGAAACACGTTGACGGTCTCGTTGGTGTTGGTGGCGGGATACGCCGCGGCCAGCCGGTGGCCGATGGCGCGCAGCTCGCTCCGCGCCGTGGCGATGCCGACCCCGTCCTTGAGCCGGGCGATCGCCATGAACGAGTGCGACCCGCGGTTCTGGTCGTCGGCGTTGAGGTTGATGGGAAGCCAGATCTGCTGGTTCGCGCTCGGGAAGGCAAAGCCGGCCGGCATGACGCCGGCGACCTGGGAAGCCTCGCCGTTGATCCGGATGGTCTTTCCCACCAGGGACGAATCCGAGCCGTAGCGGCGCTGCCAGAGCCGATGGCTCAGCACCACCACCCGGGTGCCCGGAGCGTCGTCGGAGGGGAGCAGCCCCCGGCCCAGGAGGGGAGCGACGCCGAGCAGCTCGAAGACCCCGCCGGTCACCCGGATGCCGCCGACCTGCTCGGGCTCCGTGCCGTCGGACAGGTTGGCGCCCAGGTACTGGTACAGCGCCATCGCGGAAAAGACCCGGTTTTCCTTCTGCCAGTCGAGGTAGTTCGGCGCGGCGAGGGTGTAGCCGCCGGTCAGGTCGTCGTCGTCGGTCTCCAGCACCATCACCAGGCGGTCCGACGCGGGATAGGGCAGCGGCTTGAGGAGAAGGATATTGACCAGGCTGAAGATGACCGTGAGCCCGCCCAGCGCGACCGCGAAGGTGAGCAGGGTGAAGATGGTGAATCCGGGACTCCGGCCCAGAGTCCGAAAGGCATAGCGCAGATCCCGGCCGAGCGACTCCAGCAGCGCGCCGGCCCGGGCGTCACGGACCGCCTCCTTCACCGCGTCGGCGCCGTCCAGATCCAGCCGGGCCGCCCGGCGGGCCGCGTCCGGTGCCAGGCCTCCGGCGTGGTGCTCGGCGGCCAGGAGCTCCTCGTAGGCGGCGATCTCCTCGTTCAGATCGCGGTCGAGGGAGCGACGGCGAAACAGGTTCCCGAGGGCGCGGAGCAGCCGTTTCACCATGGGGAAGCGCTCAGCTGCTCGACGCGAGGGAGCGGTTGATCGCCAGGGCAACCCGGTCCCAGGTGGCGACCTCCCGACCGAACTGCCGCTTGCCGGCCCGGGTGAGCTGGTAGTACTTGGCGCGACGGTTGTTGTCGGAGACCCCCCATTCCGCGCTCAGCCAGCCCTTGTCCTCCAGCCGATGGAGGGCGGGGAAGAGCGAGCCCGGCTTGACCTGAAAGGTGCCCCCGGTCAGCTGCTCGACCCGGCGGGCGACGCCCAGGCCGTGGAGAGGGCCCAGCTGCAGGGCCTTGAGGATCAGGAGGTCCAGGGTGCCGCGGAGCAGTTCCGACTGGGGGGCCACGCATTGCTCCTACAGAGATTCGATAGGAATCTGCGCGATCTCATATCGAATGTCAATAGGAGCGTTTGGTCCAGCGCACCTCCAGGCCGAGATAGCCGTGCCGCCCCGGGGCCGGCTCCAGCACCCGGCCGCCGAAGCCGTTGATGTTGACCGAGCCCACGTAGCGGCGGTCGAACAGGTTGTTCACCGCACCGAAGGGCGCGAGCCGCACCGCCCCGATGGTCATCGACCCGGTGGCGCGAAGGGAGGTGACCCCCGCGCCCCACCCCTCCACCCTCAGGGTATTGCGATCGTCTCCGTACATCGCTCCCGCGGTCACCTGATCGGCCTCCAGCACCAGCCGGCCCAGGGTGATGGTCGCGGTGGCGCGGAAAAAGTGCGTCGGCACCCCCGCCAGCCGTTTGCCGTCCAGGGTATCGACGACCGCCCCGTTGGGAATCCGGTACTCGGTGAATTCGTAGTCGGCCAGGGTGTACGCACCCTGGAGCAGGAGCCAGGGTGCCGGCCGGGCGCCCAGGCCGGCCTCCAGCCCCCGGTTGCGCACCCGTCCCGCGTTCTGGAAGAAGGCCCGGCCGTCCTGCTCCCGGGCCTGGATGATGGCGTCCCGTATTCCGGTGGTGAAGAGCGACAGCGAATAGTGCCAGCCCCCGGTGCCCTCGCCCCGGGTTCCCAGCTCCACCGAATGGGATCGTTGGGGACCCAGTGCGGTATTGAACCCGGCGGTGCCGCCGGCCTGATTGACCAGCTCCGTGGTGGTGGGCGACTCGAAGCTGGTGGCGGTGTTGGCGAAGATCACCGCCCCGGGCCGGAGCCGCACGCTGACGCCGGCGCTGGCGCTCGCCGCTTCCATGATCCGCTCGCCGCTGTTGTCCACTCCGTCGGTCAGGAACCGGTCGCTGACCCGGAAGGCCAGCCGGTCCCAGCGCGCCGCGCCCAGCAGCAATACCTGCCCGGAGGGCGCCCACTGGATCTGCGCGAACGGTCCCACTTCCGACACGGTCTCCCGCTGATCCGCCAGCACGACCCCGGTGGGCGCGCCGCCGTCGCTGCGCTGGTTGCGGCGATGGTCCCGCATCATCTGAAGGTCCAGGCCCAGGGTGGCCCGGACCGGCCGGTCGCCCCGCCGGAGCGGAAGGGTCCCCGCCACCCGGGCGCCTCCGGCCAGCCGGTCGATGGTGTTGTAGGTCCCCGCGGTGAGCGGCGCGGGGGCCGGCGGCGGCGTGGCCAGGGGATTGGCGAGATCGCGCCGCAGCCCGAACAGCGTCGCCTCCACCTCCGCCCCGGCGCCGTCGAGCCAGCGGTAGCGGAGCGCCGCCTGCTGTTGCGACACGTCCTTGTCGGCCCCGCGGAGAATGTTGGTGCCCACCGCGCTGTCGCGCCGGGCCAGATATTCCGCCTGGTTGAGGGCGCCCGGGTTCTGGGCGTGGGGCGCATCGGCATGGGCGACGCTCAGGCCGAGCGACGCGCGGGCGCTGAGGGTGAAGTCCAGCTTGCCGGAGGCCTGGAGCGCTTCGGCCCGCCCGTGCTGCCGAAACCCGTCGGTGCTGAGCCGCGAAATCGCCGCCAGCGCGCTGGTGCGTCCCTGGGCCGCCGTGGCCACCGAGCTCCACTTGAGCGTGCCGAAGGCTCCGCCGGTCACCCGGAGCCGCGCCCCCAGGGGCGCATCGGGCCGCTCGGTCGAGAACGCCAGCACCCCGCCGGACGCATTGCCGTAGAGCGCGCCGGCCGAGCCGGTCAGGACTTCCACCCGGTCAATGATGCCCAGCTCCAGGTTGCTGAGCTGACTCTGCCCGTCGGGAAGAGTCTGCGGCACCCCGTCGAGCAGCACCTTGACTCCGCGAAGCCCGAAGTTGGCCCGGCTCCCCGCGCCCCGGAGCGAGACCCGCTGATCGAGGGAATAGTTGTAGCGGTTGAGCACCACCACGCCGGGAAGCCGGCTGAGCGATTCGTCGAGACCCGCGGTGAGCTGGGCCCGGCGGATCGCGGCCCCCCCGAGGACGCCCACCGCCATCGGGAGACGGGCGCGCTCCTCCGCGGTGCGGGTCACCCGCACTTC
>DATFGC010000207.1:0-5424 GCA_035249765.1 Gemmatimonadales bacterium
GGCAGCGCAGCACCTGGTGCATGTCGTACGCCATCCGGTGATCGTGGGGAAGGAGGTCGTAGAGCGCTTCCACCGGGTTCGCCGGGGCGACCGGGTCCGCCAGGTGGTGGGCGACCCCGGACGCAAGCGGAAGCCGGGCGATGTACTCCCGGATCTTCACCAGACACTCGGCGTCGTTGGCGGCCTGGTAGTGCGCCACCGCGCTGATCTCGGTGTGGGTGCGGGCGCCCCCCAGGGTTTCGCCATCCACGGTCTGCCCGGTGGCGCCCTTGACCAGATTGGGACCGCCCAGGCCCATGAAGCTGGTGCCCTCAACCATGAAGATCACGTCCGAGAGCGCGGGGAGATAGGCGCCGCCGGCGACGCAGCTCCCCATGACCGCCGCGATCTGGGGGACGTGGAGGTACCGGCGCATGATCACGTTGTAGTAGAACAGCCGCGCCGCGCCGTACTGGCCCGGAAACACCCCGCCCTGAAAGGGAAGATTCACCCCCGCGCTGTCCACCAGGTAGACGATCGGAATGCGTTGCCGCATCGCGATCTCCTGGGCCCGCAGCATCTTCGGAATGGTCTCGGGCCACCAGGCGCCGGCCTTCACGGTCGCGTCGTTGGCCACCACGACCACGTCGCGTCCCGCGACCACACCGACACCGGTGATGACGCCTGCCCCCGGCGCCTGCCCGTCGTAGCGGTCGTAGGCGACCAGCAACCCGATCTCGAACCAGGGGGTGCCGGAGTCGAGCAGCTTCCGCACCCGTTCCCGGGGGGAGAGCTTGCCCTGGCCGTGCATCCTGGCCACCCGCGCCGCGCCGCCTCCCTCGGCCAGGCGGGCGGCCAGCACCCGATACTCCGCGGTAAGCTCGCGGAGCCGGGAGGGCCTGGTCGCGGCGGCGGGCTCAGTCTTCAAGGTGCTCGGCGGCCCAGCCGTTGATGTACTGGATGAGGTCGGAGGTGGGGGTGCCGGGACCGAAGAGCCGGCCCACCCCGCGCTCCTGAAGCGCTTCGATGTCCTCGCGGGGGATGATCCCGCCTCCGGTGAGCAGCACCTCGGTGCGTCCCATCTCGTCCAGCAGCTGACGCACCCGGGGGAACAGGGTCATGTGAGCGCCGCTCAGGATCGAGAGGCCCACGACGTCCACGTCCTCCTGGACCGCGGCGGTCGCGATCATCTCCGGGGTCTGGTGCAGACCGGTGTAGATCACCTCCATCCCGGCGTCCCGCAACGCCGCGGCCACCACCTTGGCGCCGCGGTCATGGCCGTCGAGGCCGGGTTTGGCGACCAGGATCCGTATCGGACGAGTCATTCATCTCCTTGAGTGTTCAGTGGTCAGTGGTCAGAGCGGCGGCAGTCCCTGACCACTGATCACTGATTACCGATCCCTTTATCTGAATCTCAGCAGCGCCGCGATCCCATTGATCGTTTCCGCCGCATCGGGCTCGAACACCACATCCAGATCCACCCGCTGGCGGAGGGCTTCCTCGATGGCATCGTCGATCACGTCGGGCACCGGCACCGCGTCGCCCAGGCTCTTGCAGTCCCGGGCGTTGAGGGTGAGCCGCCCGGTCGCGGCGCAGCGGAACCCCGGCACGCTGGCGTCGGCCCGCACCAGCAGGGTGCGCACCTGGCCCTTGGACAGGGCCTCCAGGGTGGGACCGATGCCGTTGATCGACCACCCGGATCCCTGCCCCAGCAGCATCTCCGCGACCAGGTGTCGCTCCAGCTTGCGCTCGAACACCTCGCGGGCGTCCAGGGTGGTGGCGTGCACCGTCGCCAGGGTGGCGTTGCGCCGGGCCATCCGGATCGAGCCCACGACCTTCCCCGCCACGTAGGGATGGAGAAACATCTTGAGCGCCTCGGCTTCGGTGCCCGCCGAGGCGAGCACGATGCCTCGGACCGGCTCCCGGCGGTCGAGATCGAAGAGCCGGGTTGCGACTGCGTCGAAAAGCTGCTCCCGCTCGTGACGGAGCCGGTTGTGAAATCCGTGCTCGCCGATCCCCGGAGCCTCGTGCCGATCGGTGTGGAAGCGGCCGCCCTTGCGGCGGGCCGCATCGATATCCTCGATCTTGCGGGCCTCGAAGGCGGTCACTTCGAAGATGCTGGCGCCGTTCTTGTCCACCTGGGCCAGGAGCAGGCGCCCAACTTCATCCTCCAGGGCGGCGAGCTCGCGCACCAGGGGAGTCCGGTCCACCAGGAGGCGGGAGCGATGGACCCGGGGGAGCGGGATGACCTCGAACAGCCCGAGCGGCTTGCAGACGAAGACCGCGAGCCCCTGGGTCGAGGGCAGGGCGTCCGGCCGCTGGAGCATCGCCTGGAGCTTGTGCAGGTCGCCGATCACCTGCTCGGTTTCCTGGCGGTCGAGGCCTTCGGCCGGCAGGGCCTCGATCACGTCCCGGATCCGGTTCTTGAGCTTGATGAGATACTTGCCGCGGGCCCGGTCCCGGGGCTCGAGCTTGAGATAGCAGCTGACGATCCAGTGCTTTCCCGCCGGAAGGCGCACCAGCCGCTGGAGCTGGCGGCGCACGTCGGTCAGCGCCCGTGAAGCCATCAGCCCGCTCCTAGAAAAAGACCGGCTCGCGGTAGGCCCCGTACACCCGCTCGAGCACCTCGCGGATCTCGTACAGGGTGCAGTAGGCCCGGGCGCAGTCCAGCATCTGGGGCATCACGTTCCGGTCGGCCACGGCGGCGGCGCCCAGCGCCTGGAGGGTGGCCTCGACCCGGGCGCCGTCCCGCTCGGCCCGCAGCCGGGCCATGCGGACCCGCTGCACCCGGTCGGCGTCGTCGCCCACCTTGAGGATCTCGGGGGGGGCGGCGTCTTCCACGAAATCGTTGACGCCCACGATGACCCGGCGGCCGCTCTCCAGCTCGGCCTGGAACCGAGCGGCGCTCTGGGCGATCTGGCGCTGAAACCAGCCCGATTCGATGGCCGGCACCACGCCGCCCTGCGCCTCGATCTCTCCGAACAACGCTTCGGCCTCCCGCTCCATCTGGTCGGTGAGCGCTTCGACATAGAACGAGCCGCCCAGCGGATCGGCCGCGTTGGGCACCCCGGTTTCGGCCGCGAGGATCTGCTGGGTGCGGAGCGCAATCCGCACCGATTCCTCGGTGGGAAGCGCCAGCGTCTCGTCCAGCGCGTTGGTGTGAAGCGACTGGGTCCCGCCCAGCACCGCCGCCAGCGCCTGGTAGGCCACCCGCACGATGTTGTTCATCGGCTGCTGCGCGGTGAGGGTCACCCCGGCGGTCTGGCAGTGAAACCGCATCTTCCAGCTGCGCTCGTCCCGGGCCTCGTAGCGCTCGCGCAGGTGCCGGGCCCAGATCCGCCGGGCGGCGCGGAGCTTGGCGATCTCCTCGAAGAAATCGTTGTGCACATCCCAGAAGAAGGAGAGCCGGGGCGCGAAGCTGTCCACCGCCAGTCCCCGGGCCAGCCCGTGCTCGATGTAGGAGAATCCGTTGGCCAGGGTGAAAGCCAGCTCCTGGGTGGCGGTGGCTCCCGCCTCGCGAATGTGATAGCCGGAGATGGAAATCGTGTTCCACTGCGGGGTGTGCTCGGCCGCCCACTCGAACATGTCCACGATGATCTTGAGGGCGGGCTCCGGAGGATAGACCCAGGCATGCTGGGCCATGTACTCCTTGAGGATGTCGTTCTGCACCGTGCCCTGGAGCTTCCGGATGTCCACGCCCTGCCGCTCCGCCGCCGCGACATAGAAGCAGAAGAGAATCGCCGCGGGGCCGTTGATCGTCATCGAGGTGGATACCCGGTCGAGGGGAATCCCGTCGAAGAGGGTTTCCATGTCGGCCAGGCTCGCGATCGCCACCCCGCACTTCCCCACCTCACCCTCGGCGCGGGGGTGGTCGGAGTCGTATCCCATGAGGGTGGGAAAATCGAAGGCCACCGACAGCCCGGTCTGGCCCCGGCTCAGCAGAAACTTGTAGCGCCGGTTGGTATCCTCCGCGGTGCCGAAGCCGGCGAACTGCCGCATGGTCCAGAGCCGGCCCCGGTACATCGTGGGGTGGATCCCGCGGGTGAAGGGCCAGAAGCCGGGCAGCTCCCGCACGCCGCCGAGCGATTCTCCCAGATCCAGAGGGGTATAGACCGGCTCGACCGGCCGTCCCGAGACCGAGGTGAATTCCACGCCCCGGCGCAGGGGCAGCTTCCCGTACAGCTCCCGCCACGCCGCCACCTCGGCGCGCAGCCGCTCGAGCTCCGCATCCCGTGCGCTCATACCCGCGCTCCTTCCTTGATCCCGGCGACGATGTCCCCCGCCAGCTCGTAGGGGCTGATCCTGCCGGCGGCCAGATCCCCCAGGCGTTCCCGCACCAGCTCGTCGGCCCGGGTCTCCCGCCAGATCCACCGGTGGATCGAACGGTCCACCACCTCGCGGGTGCGGGCCGCCAGCCGGCGGGCCCGCCGGGCCGCCAGCTCCCCGGTGTCGCTCATCCAGTGGTGATGCCGGGCCAGCGCGTCGACCAGCGCGCCGGTGCCCTCGCCCCGTGACGCAATCGTGAGCAGCACCGGGTGCTCCCACCGCGGCGGTCCGTCGCTCTCCGGCGGAGCCGCCGCGCCGCCTTTCAGGCTCACCCCGTGGTGGGCGCGGATCCCGCGGAAGGTGTTGCCGGTCCGGAACCCGAGGGTCACCTCGATCTCGCGGGCCAGCTTTTCGGCGCCGGGGCGGTCCGCCTTGTTGACCACATAGAGATCGGCGGCTTCCATCACGCCGGACTTGAGGGTCTGGATCGCGTCACCCGATTCGGGTACCAGCACCAGCACCGTGGTGTCGGCCATGCCGGTCACCGCCAGCTCCGACTGCCCCACGCCGACGGTTTCCACCAGGATCCGCTCGAAGCCGCCGGCATCGAGGACGTCGCACACTTCACGGGTGCTGATGGCCAGCCCGCCCAGCGACCCCCGGGTGGCCATGGAGCGGATGTAGACCCCGCGGTCCATCGCCACCGATTCCATCCGGATCCGGTCGCCCAGCAGCGCACCGCCGGAGTAGGGGCTGGTCGGGTCCACCGCGACCACCGCCACGGTGAGTCCCCGCTGCCGCCAGGCCTGCACCAGCCGTTCTGCCAGGGTGGATTTTCCGGCGCCGGGCGGTCCGGTGATGCCCACCCGGTGGGCCCGGCCCAGCCGCGGATGCACCGCGGAGAGCAGCTGCTCGAACCCCGACCGCCCGTTTTCCACGATGGAAATCGCCCGCGCCAGCGCGGCGGTGCGGCCCGCCGCGAGATCGGCGATCAGGGTGTCGAGATCCATGGTGGAAGGTAAGGCGGAAAGACGCAAAGACGCAAAGACGCCAAAACGACGCAATGACGGAAAGACGCAAAGACGCAAGGTCTTACACCTGTCTACCACTTTGCGTCTTTGCGTCGTTGCGTCTTACAACAACAACATGCCCCCCAACCCAAGCAGCAGTGCGAACCCG
>DATFGC010000208.1:0-9690 GCA_035249765.1 Gemmatimonadales bacterium
ATTCTCCCGGAAGGTCGCGCCGAACAGCGACTTGCTCAGGTGCCGTTCCACCGCCCGGTCCGAGACCCGCGCCCCCTCGAACCGGAGGATGCTCCCGCTGGCATCGCGGATCGCCCGGGTCGCGGTGATCTCCGCGCTCCGGTGATCCACGTAGTCCCAGGAATCCCGGCCGATCAGCGCCGCGGTGGTGGGGTTGTCGAACTGATTGCGGAACTCGTTGGTGACCTCGAGGGTGCGGGCCACCCCGCCATCCAGCGACCAGCGCCGCATGTTCCACCCGATTCCCGCCGACCCCCGCGCGGTTTTTTCCGACCAGGCGTAGCCGACGCTGGCCCGGAGGTAGACCCCGGGCGCCCGGTCCCGGAGCCGGTACACCCCGGACAGTCCGGTGAAGAGTCCCTCTACCCGGTTGAACCGGACGAAGTCCCCCCGGTGGAAACCCTGAATCGCGAAGGTCGGCGGGCCGGTGGGCTGCTGGCTGGCGGGACGGAACCGGTTGAAATCGGACTGCGACACCGAGTCGGTGGCCTGGCCGGCCGGTGAGAACCAGCCGTCGAACCGCCGCAGCGAGTCGGAGGTCGCGCTGGTAAGCAGGTACCCCGAGGTGGACGCCGAGATCGCCAGCATCCCCTCGTGCCGCTGGATCGGGGCCGCGCCGTAGAAGCGCGACAGCACTCGCCGCGCTGCCCCGTGCCCGATGACCCGGGAGGATACCGCCTGGATCTCGAAGCGCTGGGCCAGCGGCACCCAGCTTCCGTCCGGCAGCTTCTGGTTGATCAGGTCCACCAGGGTGACGGTGGGCTGGAGATCCATGCGAAAAAGCCCGCCCCGCCTTTGCCGGCCTACCACCACCAGCCGGCCGAACAGCCGGACCAGGGCCCTGGTGTCCGGATCCAGCTCCATCTCCCCGTCGAACAGGGTTTCCTCGGAGCGCTGCTCCACGATCGGGGTCACCACGATGGCAATAACCGGCCGGGAAATCCCGTCCACCAGCCGGTTGATCGTCTCGCCGCCGGAGTAGCGGTAGTACTTGTCCCGGTCGCTGGCCAGCGGATGCACCACGATTTCGGGGGCCAGCGGGCCCACCAGGGTTTCGTCGAACTCGGTGTCGCCCGGGCCGGTGCGGGAGATGACCTGGAGCCGCTCCCCCACCAGGGTGGGCGCGATCCAGCCGATCCGGAGCAGGGCCAGCTTGGAGAGCGGGATGGCGTTGGGGAAGCTGCGGGAGCCGGTGACGTGCTGCTGGAACACGCCGTCGCTCGACCAGCGGGCCTCGCTGCTGGACTGCTCGATCAGGCTGGCGCCCTCGATCCGGCCTTCCCGCCGGGCCAGGGTGGAGGTTTCGGTCTCGATGGTCGCGGTGTAGCCGCCCGGGGTGAGCATGGCCCGGGCATTGACCGCCGCGGCCGCTTCCAGGACCTGGCAAAGCGGGGCGGCGGAGCAGGGGGCGGCGGACTGGAGAAGGAGGAGGACGCCAAGCACGCCTGAATATAAGTCCTCAGGACTGATTCGGCCTCCAGGCCATCATGGCAAAGATGTTCTGCTCGGAGTCCTCGAAGTCGGCGATCCAGAGCGACCGCTGCCCCGCATTGTGGACGGCATGAGGCGGCTGGCGGAAGCGGACTCCCCGCCCGGCGAGGATGCGGTGGGCCTCGAGGATGTCCTCCACATTGAAATAGAGGATGGACGAGGGATGGTCGAATTCGGGGTCTTCCGCCCGGCTCAGCATCAGCCGCACGCTGCCGGCCTGGAAGAAGGCCAGCCCGGGGGCCTCGAACAGAAAAGGCAGGGCCAGGGTGTCGCGGTAGAAGGCGGTGGCCCGGGGCAGATCCTTGATCACGATGGCGATCTGGCCGATGTCGCCGAGGAGGGCGCTGGACATGGGGACTCCCGGGAAAAGAGGGATCCTGTTATATTTAGTTAGCCTAGCTAACTAATAATAGGATGCCCCGACCGTCCCGTCAACCCGCCCCCCGGCCCCGGCCGGGATTCGCCACCGCCGACCGGCTCCACTCCGCGGCGATCCGGCTGCTGCGCACCCTCCGGGTGGAGGACCGCGCCTCGGGGCTTTCCGCCCCCCGGCTCTCGGCCCTCTCGGTCCTGGTGTTCGGGGGGCCCCGGACCATGTCGGCGCTGGCCCAGGCCGAGCAGGTCCAGCCGCCCACGATCACCAGGCTGGTGGCCGAGATGGAAAAGGACGGGCTGGTCGAGCGGGTCCGCAGCGAAGCGGACCGCCGGGTGCTGACCGTCCGGGCGACCCCGGAAGGGCGCCGGCTGCTGGAGGAGGGCCGCCGGCGCCGGGTGGCCCGGCTGGCTGCCGCGCTGGAGGCGCTGTCCGCCGCGGATCGGAAGCTCCTGGCCCGGGCGGCCGAGCTGATCGAGCAGGTCGCGCGACCGGAGTAACATCCGCTATCCGCTATCCGCTATCCGCTATCCGCTTCCCGTTGACCGTTGACCGTTCACCGTTGACGCTCCTCCCGCTCACCGTTCACCGTTCACCGTTCACCGCTTCTCGGATCTCGCCGCCCCGCCTCCTCCCGGAACGCCGCCGCCCGCTCCCGGGTGAGCCGGGCCTGGTCGGTCTTGCCGCCGGCCTCCTCCACCGCGGCTTGCAGATCCAGCAGCTCGGCCAGGCAGGTGATCCGGTCCCCGTCGCCCAGCAGATCGGCGGCGCTGGGCACGTCGAGCCGGGGTACCAGCAACGTCAGCGGGCCAAGCAGCTGGGCGATCGCGTCGGCGACCCGAGTTTCCGCCATTGCGACGTCCACCGGGCCCGGACCGAAGAGCATCCGGTGCACGGTGCGGACGATGTCCTCGATCCAGCGGAGCACGAAGTCGCGTTGCATTCTCTCCCCCGGGCTCGAGTGAGACTCGCCTACGGGGCCTACGGGCCAACCAAATCCTGAGTGTCCGGCGATCACCACCCGGCCCGACGTCCCTATGGCGAGTCCCACCCTTCGCCCGGGCTGCGATCCAGGTTCGCAGGGCAGGTCCCGTTGCCCGTTGACGAGCCTGCCCTGAGCGCAGCGAAGGGTTGACCGTTCACGCCTTTGCGGTCCAAACCAGCTCCCCGTCCATCCGCTCCGGCATCGCTGCCCCCAGCCACTCCAGCATGGTCGGAAACAGATCGACCGTCCGCATCGCGATCGGCTCCGGCTTCCGGTTGGACCAGAGCGGTGTCTGCATATGGGCCCGGATCAGGCTGCCGTGTCCCGACCGGTGCTCGGGGATCTCGAACCGCTCCCGGAAATCGTATCCCTCGCGCCCCACCACCACGAGATCGCCGGTGCGGGAAGCGCGGAACTGATCGAGCAGCTGATAGGGCGCGTCGGGCATCGCCGAGCCGAAGGTGTGGGAGAGCCACTCCCGGTCGGTGCCCTCCCACGCCTCTCCGATCCGGAGCGGATCGCCCGACTCCGGCTGATAGCGGATCCTCCCGTTGCTTCGCGAAATGGCGGCCTCGCCTCCCTGGTCGGCCACCGTCACCCGGTCCGCGCCGGCTTCCGCCGCCACCAGCGCCACCGCCGGCTCCCGGAGCAGCCGCTCCACCAGATCGCTGCCGGTGCCGAAGGTGTCCGGTCTCCTGAGCCGGGCCAGGGGCCAGCGCGCCTCCCGGGGCTCGTCGGGGTGGGCATACACCATGGCCGATCCATTGCCCGCCACCATCACCGCCGCCCTGGGATGCCGCTCCCAGACCACCGGATGCGACATGGTCCGCACGCCCTGCCCCCGGAACCACTCGGCCAGGTCGAGGTGCTGGTGCACCACCGAGGCTCCGTGATCGCTGACCACCAGCAGCAGCGTCTCGGCCAGCTCGCCCCGGGCGGCCAGCCGGTCCATCAGCCGTCCCACCACCGCGTCCACCTGGTGGAGCGACTGCACCACCCGTTCCGCGTGGGGATAGGACTGGTGGGTGTAGCCATCCACCGCGGGAAACTGCGCGAACACGAAACGGGAAGGACCTTCGGCCGCCTGGAGCAGATGGTTGGCCACCGCGTCGTCGGAGGGCTGGTGCCAGAGGGCGTAATGGGCCACCGCGCCCCAGAACTGCCGCTCGACGCTGGCCGGGTTCCGCTCCGGAGTGAGCCCCCGCGCGATCATGGTGAAGATCCCGACGCTTTCGGGCACCAGCTCGAAGATGGTGCGCACCGACGGATCGATGTCGGCATCCAGCATCCCCGCCTGGTAGCCGCAGTAGCTCCGCACCGCGTCCCGGCTCCGCCACCAGCGCCCATCGTAGCGGGTCCGGTCCAGCCAGCGGATCGAGGGCACGTTGCAGGTGCCCGGAGTGCAGCCGGTCAGGAAGGGGAGATAGGAGACGCTGGTGGTGGACGGAAACGAGGTAATGGCCCGGGCGGCGCCGCCCGACTCAACCAGCCGCGCCAGGGCGGGGAGCCGGCCGGCCGCCAGCTCGGCTTCGGCCACATCGGGACGGAGACCGTCGATCAGCAGGAGAAAGCAGCGGCGCACCGGCTAGGGATTCTCCACGACGTAGGCCTCCATCGCGAAGTATTCCGCGAGGCCGAGGCGATTGAGGGTTTCGGCGGTGTCCTTGTTGCGGGTTTCGACCCGCTGCCAGAATTCCCGGTCGTCGATCCCGGGAAAGGGCGCCGAGTCCTTCTGGGACTGGTGCTTGAAGATCGCCTGAATCTTGACCGCGAGCTCCTCCTGGGACAGCGGCACCAGCCAGGTCGCTTCGGTCACCGACCATTCCTGCCAGGCGCCGCGATAGAGCCAGACGTCGGGCCGATTCGGCAGCCGAGCCAGGGCGAGGTCCACCGCTTCCTTGCACATGCGGTGGGTCCCATGGGGATCGGACAGATCGCCCGCGACGAAGACCAGATCCGGCCCGACGTCCTCCAGGATCTGCTGCACCATCTCCACGTCGGCCGGACCCACCGGGTGCTTCTCCACCTGACCGGTCTGATAGAACGGCAGATTGAGGAACCGGGCCGCGCCGCCCGGCAGCCCCAGGGTCTCGATCCCGCTGATCGCCTCGGCCTCCCGGATCATGCGCTTGATGTCCTGGACCGCGGGGATGTCTACCTCGCCCGGCTCCTTGCGGGAGAGGAACTCCCGGACCTCGCGGGCCAGCGCGGTCACCGCCGCCGGATCAAGGCCGCGGCCCCGTCCCAGCCGCTCCAGAAAATTCACGTAACGCCTCACATCGTGATCGAAGACCGCGATGTTGCCGCTGGTCATGTAGGCGACGGTGATGTCGTTGCCGTTCTGGACCAGCTTGTGGAGGATCCCGCCCATCGAAATCACGTCGTCGTCGGGATGGGGCGAGAAGCAGAGCACTCGCGAGCGGCTCGGCAGCTTGGAGCGGCCCCGGATCTTGGCGCCGAGCACGTTGAAGACGAAGCCGTTGACCGCGCCGGGCGAGCCGAAGCGGGCCACCAGCGCGGACATCTTGTGCTCGACGTAGTCGCGCAGGGTGAGCTTGAGGATGGCCCGGCCCACCCGCTGGGAGAGCCAGACCACGGCCTCGACCGCGAGGGAGTCGGTCCATTCCACTTCGTCCACCAGCCAGGGGGTGGCGATCCGGGTCAGCTCGGCCGCGGCGGCGCCGTCGAGATAGAAGGTGGTGCCGGGATGCCGCTGCAGGAATGTCGCGGCCACCTCGGTGTCCACCTCGCCCTCGACCGCCCGCCGCACGATGGAGGCCTTGTGCTCCCCGGTGGCGAGGATGGCGATCTCCCGGGCCTCGAGAATGGTGGCCACCCCCATGGTCACCGCCTCCCGGGGCACGAAGGCCTCGCCGAAGAAATCGGCGGCGGCATCCCGGCGGGTCACGGTGTCGAGGGTCACCAGCCGGGTCCGGCTCCGCATCCCCGAGCCCGGCTCGTTGAACCCGATGTGGCCGGTCTTGCCGATCCCGAGGAGCTGGAAATCGATGCCCCCGGCTGCGCGGATCGACGCTTCGTAATCCTCGCACATGGCGGGCACCCGGTCGCGGGAGACGCTGCCGTCGGGGATCCGCACCAGCCGGGGGTCGATGTCCACGTGCTGAAAGAAGTTCTCCCACATGAAGCGGTGATAGGAGTGGAGGTTCTCCCGCGCAATCGGGTAGTACTCGTCCAGGTTGAAGGTGGCCACCCCCCGGAAGGACAGGCCCTCCTCGCGGTGCATCCGGATCAGCTCGCGATAGACCCCGACCGGAGTGGAGCCGGTGGCCAGGCCGAGCACCGCGCCCCGGCCTTCCCGCTGCCGCTCGCGGATCACCTCGGCCATCCGCACCGCCACCGCATGCGCCAGCGACTGGTGGCTGTCGAAGACGGCGGTGCGGAGGTGTTCGGGGGATTCCATGTCGCAAATCTAAGCATTGGAGCTTGGACGCGAGGGCGCGAAAGACGCGGGTCCTCTTCTCCGCGTCCTCCTCTTGACACATCAACCAAACTTGATAGATTGATTCTCATGACCCCCAGGGCTACTCCCCTCGATTTCGAGCGCACCGCGCGGGTGTTTCACGCCCTGGCGGAGCCCACCCGGCTCCGGCTGCTGGATCTGCTGCGGGGCGGGGAGCGCTGCGTCTGCGAGCTGACCGAGTCGATGGATACCGGGCAGTCCCGGCTCTCCTTTCACCTCAAGGCGCTCAAGGACGCCGGGATCGTGCAGGACCGGCGGGAGGGGCGCTGGGTCTATTACCGCTTGAACCCGGAGCGGGTCGAGGAAGTGGCGGCGGTGCTGACCGACTGCTGCACCCCCTCCAGGCCCTGGCTCAAGGCGGGCTGCTGTAGTTGAGGGAGTAGGGAGTGGCGAAGAGCGAAGAGGGAACCGCCCTCCGATCGCGTTCTTCCCATCAATTTTTCTTGATGAATGGAGGTTTCATGTCGGCCCGAACGATTCAGGAGACGGTGAAGGAGCGCTACGGGGCAGCGGCCCGGCAGGTGCTGGAGGGCGGCGGGAAGGCGGCCTGCTGCGAGTCGAGCTGTTGCGGCGGGAGCAAGGACCCGATCTCCTCCGACCTCTATTCGAAGGCGGAAACCGCGGCGATTCCGGAGGGCGCCGTGCTGGCCTCCCTGGGATGCGGCAACCCGACCGCGGTGGCCGAGCTCGAGGAGGGCCAGACGGTGCTCGACCTGGGCAGCGGCGGCGGCATCGACGTCCTCCTCTCGGCCCGGCGGGTGGGCCCCACCGGAAAAGCGTACGGACTCGACATGACCGACGAGATGCTGGCGCTGGCCCGGGAGAACCAGCGCAAGATGGGGGTGCAGAACGTGGAGTTCCTCAAGGGGGAGATCGAGCAGATCCCGCTTCCCGACGCCTCGGTGGACGTGATCATCTCCAACTGCGTGATCAATCTCTCGGCCGACAAGCGCCGGGTGCTGGCCGAAGCGTTCCGGGTGCTCAAGCCGGGCGGGCGGTTTGCGGTCTCGGATGTCGTAGTCCGGGGCGCGGTGCCCGACCCGGTGCGGCGCAGCATGGAGCTCTGGGTCGGCTGCGTGGCCGGCGCGCTGGAGGAGCAGGAGTTCAAGACCCTGCTCGAGGAAACCGGCTTCACCGGGGTGAGCATCGAGCCGACCCGGATCTACCGGGTGGACGACGCCCGGGAGTTCCTCAAGAGCGCCGGGCTCGACGTGGAGCGGGTGGCGCGGGAGATCGACGGCCGGTTCATGGGAGCGTTTGTGCGGGGGAGCAAGCCCGCGTAAGGTGTGAGCGGCGAATCGTCACGCTGAGCGAAGCGAAGCGGCGGATCTCGACCTTGAGATCGGCCGCTTCAGTCGCTTCGCTCCTTCAGCGTGACAACCGAAAGGTACTTCACTCCGTCTCTGCGCCTTGGCGCCCTTGCGCCAACTCCTCGAACGTCTCGTTCCCCAGGGGATACAGTCTCCAGTCCTGGTAGTCGAAGTGCCACCATTCGGTCTGGAAGACCTTGAACCCTTCCCCCTCCATGGCGTTGCGGAGCAGCTCGCGGAGCCAGCGCTGCCGGCTGGTTCCGCCCGGATAGTCCGGGTAGGAGCGGCGGGAGAATTCGTCGTAGGTGCCGGGCATCTCGACCGGGCGGCCGGTCGCGAGCGAGTAGAGGGTGAGATCCACCGCCGCGCCCCGGTTGTGGCGGGAGCCCTGGGCCGGATCGGCCACGAATTCATGCTGGGAGACCGGGGTCGCCTCCCAGAACACCTTGGTGACATACCAGGGCCGGTAGCCGTCATGGATCAGCAGCCCGTAGCCGAGTGCCCGGAGCCGGCGATGGGCCCGCACCAGCGCCTCCGCGGCCGGACGCTGGAGAAAGGCGCGGGCCGAGGAATAGACCTGGGTTCCCAGGAAATTGTCGGGGCCGGCGTAGCGGATGTCGAGCTTGATGGTGGAGTCGAGCCTGACCAGCTCGGTGAGCTCGGAAGTCCGGAACACCCCCGATTCCTCCGGCGGAGTGGCCGCCCGGGCTTCCCGGATCAGCTCGGCCACCGGGCGAAGCGGGGTGATCCGGAAGACGCCGCCTTCCGCCGGCCCCAGCTTCTGCCGGGGCAGGGAGGCGGTCCCGATCAGCAGGGCCTCGGGCTTCCCGGTGCGGGAGCGGAGAAACCGCAGGGTGGAGTCGCCGAAGCGGAACCGGTCCCGGCCCGCCGCCCGCAGTTCCTGCTGCCCCGCGCCCGGGCGCCGGAGATACAGCTTCCCGCCGCTTTCCAGGATCATCGCCCCGCTGGTCGTGTCGGCGCCGTATTCGCCGATGAGGGGCGCGAGAGCGGCGGGCGGGTTCGGTGGGGGGCGCTGCGGAGACTGACTGGGAGTTATCGCGAGGAGCGACGCAACGACGCAAAGACGCAAAGACGCAAGGTGCTGCTTCACTTTGCGTCTTTGCGTCCTTGCGTCTTTCCGCCCCGTCAGGGCTTCGGCCTCGCTCTCCACTTCTGATACTCCTGCGTGTGGCGGTCGTCCCAGGGCATCAGCTGCCCGCGGATGAAGACGTGTTTCACCTGGGTGCGGACGTCCAGCGGATCGCCGTTGCTGACGAATAAATTAGCCACCTTGCCGACCTCGATGCTGCCGATCTTGTCGGCCACGCCCCAGATCCGGGCGGGGTTGATGGTGATGGCGCGCAGCGCTTCTTCCGGATCGAGGCCGTAAGCCGTGGCCAGCGCGGCGTTGTAGGGCAGATTGCGGGCGTCGCCCTCGCCCCCGTCGCTGGTCTGGAACGCGATGGTCACCCCGGCCTTGGCCAGCACGCCGGGATAGGCATAGACCGCGTCATAGGGTGCGTCACCCTCGGGGGTCGCGGTCAGCGGTCCCACTACCACCGGAATCTTCCGGGCCGCGAGAGTATCGGCCAGCGCCCATGATCCGGTGGCCCCGCGGAGCACCACCTTGAGCTTGAAGGTGTCGGCCAGCGCCAGCACCCCGCGGATCTGCGCCTCGGTCTGCACGTCGAAGATCACCGGCATGTCGCCCCGGAGCGCCGGTCCCAGCGCCGCGAAGGCGAGGTTCTGGGGCACCGGATTGCTCCGCGCGTTGTAGGCCCGGGCACTGTGCAGGTACTCGTAGAACTCCTGGACCTGGCGGCTCTGGGTCTCGGCCTGGTTGGCCTGACCACCGCCCCCGCCGAAGCGCCGCCCGCCTCCCCCGGTCCGGGGGTAGCTCATGACCATCGCGACCCGGCCGCTGGTCGCCATCTCCTCGGGGGTCCACCCCGCCAGATCGATCAGCGCGGCGGTGCCCTGGATCATGCCCCCCTGGGCGGAGGTGACGGCC
>DATFGC010000209.1:0-4101 GCA_035249765.1 Gemmatimonadales bacterium
CCGATCCCGCGCCGACGCCGGGGGCACAGCTCCGGTTCTCACCCCGCTCCGGCGGAGCCGCGGGACCGCCCGGCGCCACGTTCGAGGTCGCCGGGTTCGACACCCTGTTCGCCGAGGTGAGCGTACCAGTCCGCGCGGCGGGAGACTCGACCGCCTTCCGCTGCCTGCTGGCCGACCCGGCCGGAGGACACTCGGCGTTTTCGATCGAGGGAGAGGAGCGCGACCGGATGCTGCTCGGCACCGGAGCAATCCCCCCGCTGGATCCGCCCAGACTGCGGGGCAGCTACCGGATGGAATGCCGGGCCGGAGACCGCGCCATCGCAGCGGACCGGTTCACCCTGACCGGGAAAGCGGACCTTCCGGCCGCCGACGCCCGGGTGGTCAGCGCCGCGCTCTATGAGGGCGGGGACGCGGCGCCCGACGACGAGGCGGTGTCCGACGTGACCTTCAGCGCGACCCGGCTCCGCTCGCTCTGGCTGGTGGCGCTGCTGGATCGCGCGGGCGACCTGCGTGGCGGATCCTTCGCCTATACCTGCAGGCTGGTGAACGCCCGCAATGTCGCGCTGGCCGACACCGGCCCCCAGGGGATCAACCTGCTGCCGGGAGACCCGGTCATGGTGCTCCGGCAGCGGCTCACCCTGCGCCCCAATCAGCGCTGGGCCGCGGGAAGGCTGACGCTCATCTGTGCATCCTCGGGCACGCCGTTCGTCCGCACCACAGTCGAATTCACCAGGTAGCGGACCGCACATGAGTGATCCAGCCGTCGAGCCGGTTTCCCCGCCCGGGACCTCCGCGCGCACCATCGCCATCGTGGTCATCGCCGTGCTCGCGGTGATGTATTCTCTCTATTTCGCCCGCACCTTCCTGATCCCGATCGCCTTCGCCATCCTGCTGGATTTCGTGCTCAGTCCGGCGGTCCGCCTGCTCGAGAAGCTGCGCATTCCCAACTGGCTCGGTGCCGCCATCGTGGTGCTGGGCTTGGTGGGATTAACCGCGGTCAGTGTGTACCGGCTCTCCGGCCCGGTCCAGGCCTGGATGGCCGACCTTCCCAGAACGCTCTCCAAGGCCCAGCAGGAAATCCAGAAGCTGACCGCGCCGCTCCGGGGGGTGACCGAAACCGCCAAGAGAGTGGAGGAGGCGACCGAGACGACCCCTCCGGGGGATCAGCCCACCGAAGTCGTCGTGGTGGGCCCCAGCGTGGTCTCGCGGGTGTTCGGATCCACCCAGCGGCTTCTGGCGGCGATGCTGGAGGTGCTGATCCTGCTTTACTTCCTGCTGGCCGGCGGGGACCTGTTCCTCGAGAAAGTCATCCGGGTGATCCCCAGCCTGACCGACAAGAAGAAAGCGGTCCGGATCGCCCGGGAGACCGAATCGGCGATCTCGACCTACCTGATTGCCAACCTGGGCATCAACCTGGTCGAGGGGGTGATGGTGGGGCTCGCGATGTGGGCGCTGGGAATGCCGAATCCGCTGCTCTGGGGCGTGCTCACCGCAGTGTTCGAGTTCATCCCCTACCTGGGCGCCTTCGTCATGCTCGCCTTGCTCTCCCTGGTTGCGCTGGTCACCTTCGATGACCTGGGCCGGATCCTGCTGGTGCCGGCGGCGTTTCTGCTCGCCAATCTTATCCAGGCCAACATCGTCACCACCCTGGTGCTGGGAAGGAAGCTCGCGCTCAACAACGTGGCGCTGTTCGTCGGCCTGGCGTTCTGGTGGTGGATCTGGGGTATTCCGGGGGCGTTCATCGGAGTGCCGCTGATGGCGATCTTCAAGATCTACTGCGATCACATCGAGGCGCTGGCGCCGGTGGGCGAGTTCCTCGGCGCGCGGGCCGACCATCGGACCGCCGCCGCGACCGACTCGTAGCCATCAGCCATCAGCCATCAGCCGTCAGCCACTGAAGGCTGAAAGCTGAAGGCTGACGGCTCAAATGGGCGCCGCCGGCATGGCGAACCAGAAGGTCGCGCCCCGTCCGGGACGGTTGGCGCACACCAGATCCCCGCCGTTGGCCTGTGCCAGGGATTTCGATACCGCGAGGCCGAGTCCGATCCCGGTCGGCTTGGTGGTGAAGAGGGGCTCGAAGATCTTGTCGAGGTGCTCGGGTGGCACCCCCGGCCCGGTGTCCGATACCTCCAGCAGCACCTTCCCATCCGACACACAGCCCTTGAGATGCAGGGTTCCGCCTTCGGCCATTGCCTGGACCGCATTGGTGAGGAGATTGAGCACTACCTGGCCGGCATGGACCGGATCCACGTGCACCAGCGGCAGGGTGGACGGAAACTCCCGGATCACGGTGATGCGTTCCGGCGGGCTGAGACGGCGGAGCTGGGTCTCGGCGATGTGCTCGAGCGGGATGGGGAGCCGTTCCGCCGGCGTGATCCGGGAAAAGTCCAGCAGATCGTTCACGATCTTGGCCGAGAGCGAGATCTGCTCCCGCAGCATGCCGAGGTACTTGCGGACGTCCTCGGGAGCATCCTGCTGGACCGCATCGAGGTAGTACACCGCGTTACTCATGACGCCCAGGGGATTCCGGAGCTCATGGCCCACCCCGCTGGCGAGCTGACCGAGGATCGCGAGCTTCTCCCGGCGCACCAGGGCTTCCTGGGTCTCCTGAAGCCGGAGCAGGGCGATGTCGAGCTCGCCGGTGCGCGCGGTCACCTTTTCTTCCAGGCGCCGCCGCGCCTCGTCCACCTGCGCCGCCATCGCGTCGAACGACCGGCTCAGCCGGCCCAGCTCGTCGCTCCGCTCGAGCCCGGCCCGGCGGCTGTGGTCGCCGCCGGCGATCGCATCGGCGGCTTCGGTGAGCTGACCCAGTGGGGTGGTGATCCGGCGGGTCATCATCCAGGCCGCGATCAGGCCGATGGTCAGGCAGAATGCCGCGATCCCCGCCAGGGTTCGGAGGAAATCGCGGGCCGGCGCGGTTACGGCCCGGGTGGGGAACCCCACCGTGAAGACCCAGGGCGTCCCCGGCAAGGGCACCGCGGAGGCACGGACCTCGTCCATTCCGGGCCGGGTGAAGGTCAGCAATCCCCGGACCTGGGCCGGGTCGAGCGGCGGCGCGGGGATCACAGAGTTGAAGTCGGTCCAGAGCGACCCGTCCAGGTTGCCGAACGCCAGCCGCGCCTCGGAGCCCAGGATCCGGGCAACCTGCTGTCGGATCAGGGGTGCGGTCACCGCCCGGCGCCATTGCACCAGGTGGACTCCGGGGCGTCCGGTCACCGGGGCCACCGCCGGTAACACCACCAGGGTATCGGCCAGCTGGCGGAATCCGCCCAGCGCCACCGAATCGGTTTGTTCGTCGAAGGCCGGGATCCATTCCCGGTGGGCGAGCCGCGCAACCAGTCCGGGGTGCCTGCCCCCGGCGAGCAGAATGTTGCCCCCCGCGTCGCGCAGCTCCGTGGCCATGACCAGCGAATCCTGCGGAGCCGTAGGGACCAGCGCGGCGAGGGCCCGCTCCCGGTTGGCGGGGTTCGAGTCCGCCAGGAAACGCACAATGGCAGGCTGGTCCGCCATCGCCCTGATCCGGGCCTTGAGCGCTCCGATCGAGGTGGCGTAGTTGGCGGCGAGCTGATCGGTCAGGGTGACCAGGCGGACATCGGCGTGGTCCATACTGCTCCGCCGGACGGCGATGTAGGCCGCAGCCGACATCACCAGACCGACCACCAGCACCAACGCCCCCGCGGCAAGCGGGAGCTTCACCCCGATGGGGAGGCGACCAAACAGCGACGGTCTGTTCACAGAGGATGCTGGGATACTGAATGGTACGGTAGGGCGCGCGTTGACGCAAAGCAGTCTGCAGCCTTCAGTCTGCAGCCTTCAGCCTTCAGCCTTCAGTCCTCTCCTCCCGCTGATGGCCGCTGGCTGACAGCTGTCTCCAGCCGCTCATCGATCCGGTCCAGCCACCGCTCCGCCTCCTCCAAAGTGTCCGGATTTGCTCCAATCAGGCGGACAAATCGTTCCAGGCCACTGCGCACATGTCCGATGTCGGTCCGCATTACCCGAAGCAACTGAGCCAGCTCCTCCCGGGCCTCGGGGCGGGAGTCCAGTTCGGCTTCCAGCGCCTGGCGGCGGGCTTCGTACTGGGCGAGGCGGTCGAGGGCCACC
>DATFGC010000210.1:0-7059 GCA_035249765.1 Gemmatimonadales bacterium
CCTTGGACATGTTGCCCCCGGCGCGCGCCACCAGGCGGGCGAAGTACTCCTTTTCGAACCGGGCAACCACCCGCTCCTTCGCGGCGTGGTAGGGCTCGTCGTTGGCCGGCAGCAGGGACGACCGGTCGCCGCCGCTTTCGGCCCCCGCATCGTCGTACACCGGAATGTCGGCCGGCTGGATATCCTGATCGGGCTCCACCAGCACCGCGACATGCTCGATCACGTTCTGGAGCTCCCGGACGTTCCCCCGCCAGGGGCGGGACCGCAGGAAGGCGATGCTCTCCTCGCTCAGCCGGGGCAGCCGGGCCGCCGCCCCCCGGTGCCGGGTCCAGTAGTGGGTCAGGAAATGGTTGGTCAGCAGGGGAATGTCCTCCAGCCGCTTGCGCAGCGGCGGGAGGGCGATCGGCACCACCCGGAGCCGGTAGAAGAGGTCGCCCCGCAGGAGCCCGCTCTCCACCGCCTGCTGGGGATCCCGGTTGGTGGCCGAGATGAAGCGGACATCGACCTGGGCGTCGGTGGATTCGGAGCCCACCCGGCGCACCACCCCGTCCTGAATGACCCGGAGCAGCTTGGCCTGGAGCGCCATGGGCATTTCGGTCAGCTCGTCAAGGAACAGGGTGCCGCCGTTGGCCATTTCCAGGAGGCCGGGCTTGTCCCGGTCGGCCCCGGTGAAGGCGCCCTTGCGGTGGCCGAACATTTCCGATTCGAGCAGGTGTTCGGGCAGCGCGGCACAGTTGATCGCCACCATGGGCTTCCGGCTGCGCCGGCTGTGCTGATGAATGAACTGGGCGATGACTTCCTTGCCGGTGCCGCTCTCCCCGCTGATGAAGACCGACGCGTCGGTGGGCGCCACCTTGCGCGCCAGGTCCACGGCCTTGCGGAACAGCGGCGAGATGCCGATCAGCGCGACGGAATCGCTGTGACTGTGCTGATCGAGCACCTGCTGGCGCAGCTCGCTGGCTTCCCGGTTCATCATCACCGCGTGGGAAGCCCGGCCGATCAGCACCTGGAGATGGGTGGCGCTGAACGGCTTGGGGAGATAGTCCCAGGCCCCGGCCCGGAGCGCCTCGATGCTCGAGGTCACGCTGGGGTTGCCGGTCATCACCACCACGATGGTGTCCCGATGCTCTTCCAGCACCGCCCGGAGCAGCTCCAGCCCCGAGACCTGCGACATGTAGAGGTCCACCAGCACGATGTCGAATTTGCGGCGCCGGACCAGGTCGCGGGCATCCTCTCCCCGGCCCGCCAGCGTCACCGAGAACCCATCCATCTGCAGGACGCTGGCGCAGCTCTCCCGCAAAGTCCGCTCGTCGTCCACCAGAAGGATCTTGATGCTGGCTTTGACTTCCGGAGGAATGGAGAGCGGGTCGCGGGTCCCCCCCGGCTCGGGGAAGGCCGCTGCGCCGTTCGGAACTGCGGTCGGTGGACTGCTCATGCCGGCCCTGCGCCGTTGAGGAGTGTCAGCGGAACCTTGTTGCGATGGTGCATCCAGTGTGCTGCGAATTCTGTGCCCGGCGTGCGTCGAAGCAACAGGAATCATTGCCTCGCCACGACGATTGCTGCTATCATACGGCAATTGATGGATTTGTGCAACAGCAATCCAGGTGGGGTCCAACAGCGAACCGACTTGGGGAGCCGGGTTGCAACATGTGGTATCAGGCTTGCGACACCCGTCTCCTGACGTGAAGTTCTGTTGACTCGTTGACACCCGAAAGAGTTCTCGAGATGCGCAACTCGATAGTTCCGGGTCAGGCCCCACAACCGGTCGTGGCGGATGTGCATTCGACCAGTGTCGAATCGTACGCCGAGCCGCCCTATCAGAATCCGAGCTCGACCAACCTTTCCCGAATCATCTCGACCCTGCGGAGGTTTCGCTGGGTGGTGATCGGCCTGGCGCTGCTGGGCCTGGGCGGAGGAATCGTCGCCACCCGGTTTATCCAGCCCGAGTATGAAACGATGGCGCGGATCTGGATCGAGACCCCCAATCAGAGCAAGGTGGGCACGCCCATCCAGGGTGAGGAGCTTCTGGACTCGAAGGCCTGGGTCGAGCTGTTGACCACCTTCAAGGTGCTCGACCCCGTGGTGCACACCCGGAAACTCTATTTGACTCCAGCCTCAGCCGGAGACTCGGTCCTCTTTCGGGAGTTCGATCTCTCCCCCCGGTTCCTGGCCGGGACCTATGAATTCGAGGTCGCGAAGAACGGACGCGACTACAAGCTCAAGCAGCGCAGTGGCCTCTATTCCGAGTCCGGGGTCATCGGCGACTCGGTGGGCAGCAAGATCGGCTTCCGGTGGGTTCCGGTCCCCGGGAAGGACGACCTGGGCCGAAAGATCCGCTTCGAACTCATTTCACCGCGGGAAGCGTCGGTCCGGCTGACCGCGCGGCTGCAGACCAACCTGCGGGAAAACAACTTCCTGGTCATCCAGTTGCGCGACAAGAACAAGGAGGCCGCCGCGCACACCATGAACACCCTGATCCGCCGATTCGTGGACGAAGCGGCCGATCAGAAGCGCTCCAAGCTGACCCTGCTCGCCCAGGTGCTGGACAGCCAGGTACTCGACCAGGACCGGCGGCTCAAGGACGCCGAGCAGCGCTTTGAGTCCTTCCGGGTGGGGACGGTGACCATGCCCCGTGAGGATGTGCCGATTGCCTCGGGGCTTTCCTTCACCCAGCCCACCGTCTATACCAGCTATTTCGGGCAGCGGAACGCGCTCGACTCGCTCCGCCGGGATCGGAAGGAAATCGAGGAGGTCCTTCGGCGGAGCAAGGCCGGCGAGGTGGCAGTGGACGCCTTCAACACCATCACCTCGGTCCGCCAGGCCCCCGACCTCCAGCGGGTGCTGGGCGAGCTGTCGACCATGGAGGCCCAGCTGCGCGACTCGCTGGCGCGCTACACCGAGGAATACAAGGGCGTGATCAATACCCGCCTCCGGATCGAGATGCTCCGGAAGCAGACCATCCCGCTCTATGCCGAGGCGCTGATCCGCCAGCTGCAGAATCGGGAGAAGGAAGCCGAGACCCGCATCGGCACCGCGTCGCGTGAGCTGCAGGCCATCCCGGTCCGGTCCCAGACCGAAGCCCGGCTGCGACGGGAGGTCGACCAGGCGGATCTCCTGTACCGCTCGCTGGAAAACAGCCGGCAGCAGGCCAAGCTGGCCGAGGCGAGCGCCATCCCCGACGTCCGGATTCTGGATACCGCCGTGGCGCCCACCAAGCCGATCGCCGGCTCCAGCACCAGACTGATCTTCCTCGGGCTGCTGGTGGGGCTGGGGCTGGGGCTGGCCATCGCGATTCTGGTGGACCGGTTCGATCCCCGGTTCCGCTACCCCGATCAGGTCTCCAAGGGGCTGGGTCTGCCGATCCTGGGAACCATCCCCGAGATCAAGCGGGCCAAGGGACTGAACGCCTCGCAGGAAGAAGCGGCGCAGGTGGTGGAAGCGTTCCGGTCCATCCGGATGAGCCTGGCGCACAGCTTCGACCCGCTGGGCCCCATTGTGCTCACCATCTCCAGTCCGGCGCCGGGCGACGGCAAATCCCTCATCGCGTCGAACCTGGCGCTCTCATTCGCCGAGGCGGGATATCGCACGGTGCTGGTGGACGGCGATATCCGCCGGGGCTCCCTGCACCATACCTTCGCGGTCGACCGGCGGCCCGGCCTGGTGGACCATCTGGCCGGCGATGCCACGCTCGCGGCCATTGTGCGACCGGCCACCCATGCGCTGCTCTCCCTGATTCCCTGCGGCTCCCGGCGGCATCTCGGTCCCGAGCTGCTGGGGAGCGCCCGCATGCGCGAGCTGATGGTCCACCTGAAATCCACCTATCAAGTGGTCATTGTGGACACCCCGCCCCTGGGCGCGGGTATCGATCCCTTCGTGCTGTCCACCGTCAGCGGGCACCTCGCCATCGTGCTGCGCGCGGGGGAAACCGACCGTCAGCTCGCCGAGGCCAAGCTGCAGATCCTCGACCGGCTTCCGGTACGGCTGCTGGGGGCGATTCTGAATGACGTGCGGCTCAAGGAAGGCGCCTACAAGTACTACCGGTACAGCTATGGATACGTCGCGGACGTCGAGGAGGAGCCCACCCAGCTGGAGGCCGGGAGCCCCTCCACCTAGAGGAAGCGGCGCCTAACCGGCGACGGCCGAGTCGAGGAGCGTCTTGGCGTCGGTATGAGACAGCTCCTCGAGGGTCATCTCCTGAACCGCGGCACGCACCTCGAACGTCCCGGAGCCGTTCCCGACGCCCCGGAGCGCCACGATCAGCCGGTCGGCCAGACGCTGGGCGCCGTCCCTGGGACTCCCCGACGACACGACCGCAAACCGGAGGGTACCGACCCGCCCGACGATGTCCGCCGCCCGGACCGCGCCCCGGACCACCTCGCCGGCGCGCCGGGCCAGGGTGCCTGCCTCCTCCAGAATCGCCACCCGATTGGCGTCGTCCAGCGAGATGGTGACGATCGATACGTCGCGCTGGCTCCGTCGCGCATCGGCAAGCAGCTCCTCGGTGCGGCGCACCAGACCCTTGGCGCTGTACAGGCCGGTGAGCTGATCGAGCAGGGTTTCCTCGCTGAGCTGGTCGGCGACTGCGCGGACATCGAGGTAGATCCCGATCTTGAGCAGGAGCAGCTCGGGATCCAGCGGCTGCCCGTAAAACTCCCAGGCGCCGGCCTGGTGGGCCTCGATCCGCTGCTGCCGGCCTGCCGGGCCTGCCGTGCTGAGAAGAATCGGAGTCGCCCGGCCGATCCGCGGGTCGGCCCGGAGCTGGCGGCAGACTTCCGGGCCGCTCAAGTCCGGCATCTGGGTGTCGAGGATGATCAGATCGGGAAGGATCTCAAATGCCCGCTGCAGCGCCTGACGACCGGTGTAGACCCGGTGAACCTCATAACCTTCGGCGACCAGAATCGTCTCTACCGCACGGGCAGCCCATTCCTGATCGTTCGCGATCAGGATTCGCCGCGCCCGGACTTCGGGCCGCCCCTCTGGATAGGTCATGAACGCGCGCCCCCTGAGTGCAGGCAGGTGGTCCGCTCAGGCGCTTCCGGATGTAAGCAGTAGTAGTGGGAGTGCAACATATTTCCGCAACGCTTTCGCCGCCAGTATGGCGGCCATGCCGGTACGCTCGGCAGGAAGAAACCCCTAACCCGGTCCGCACAAACACGTTACTTGAAATCGCCCAGCGCCGCCGAAGCTGGACCTGATGCAAGAGCGAGGCGGACAGGAGCAGGATACCGCAAGAAACCTTCCGCAGTTGTAGAAGAACCCGACGCCACAGCCATGGCCGGGTCAGCAGGTCATGGCTCCAACACCCATCTGTACAAGGAGTTCCGAGCTGTGGTGCAATCCTTTGCCCGGTTGGTGACCGAACTCGACAAGTGTTGCTCCGACCCTACTACCGGCTCGGCGACCGGCTTCCCGGTGCTCACTTCACCGAGCCAAAGTCATTGCATGGCTGTAGTTTAGAAGTATGTGTCGCGGACCCATCGGCGAGCACGCTACCTGCTGTTGAACGCCAATAACTGCGAGGAAGACCTTGAGCGGATTCTCCCGGATTGACCGAATGTGGAAAGCCCTTGCCATGCTCACCGCCATCACCTCGGGGGCGGCGGCCGGAGTACAGGGTCAGGATACCCGGCGCTCCCAGGCTACTCGCACCGAGCTGGAAGCGAGTCTGGTTGAGCTGGAGAAGTATGCCGCTTCATCCGGGTACAGCTCCCGGCTGCGGAGCGAAAAGGCCCGGGAAGCTTCCCTGATCCGGGCCCGGCTGGAGGCGGGTGACCTCCAGGTCGGTGATTATCTGGAGGTCCTGGTGGTGGGACAATTGGCCTATAGCGACACGTTCGCCGTGGCGTCTGGACGGGTCCTCACCCTGCCGGGGCTCCCGGACATCCCGCTCCAGGGGGTCCTCCGCTCAGAGGTCCAGGGGTACCTGCAGAAACAGCTCTCCCGTTACATCCGCGATCCCGAAGTGCGGGTCCGGACCATGATCCGGCTGAGCGTCTTCGGCTCGGTCGGGAAGCCCGGGTTCTATCAGATCCCGGCCGATGTGCCGGCCACCGAAGCGTTCATGATCGCGGGGGGGCCCGCCCTCGATGCGGATCCCAGCAAGGTCAAGATCCGGCGGAGCAGCGAGGAGATATGGAGCGCCGAGGCGTTTCAGGAGGCCATGCGCCAGGGCCTCACCCTCGACCAGATGAATTTGCGCGCCGGAGATGAGCTGGTGCTGGATCCGCGCAAGCGTCCGGGGAGCATCAGCCTGCTCACGATCGCGGGCGCCCTCGGGGGGCTGGCGTCGACATTCTACTTTATCAGAGCCATCTTCTAAGGATCCGGGGCAGCGGATGCTCGGATGACCATGCCGATCGAAGGAACGCGAGAAGGCTCCAGGGCCGCGAGGCATCAGCGGCACCTGCACCTGATGCGCGACGGCGAGGCTCCTCTGCCCTCGGGCATGGAGGGGCCTCGTCGGGTGCTGAACATTCTGGTCGCGCTGATCGGGCTGGTACTGACCCTGCCGCTCTGGCTGGTCATCGCGCTGGTCATCAAGTTCACCTCCCGTGGCCCGGTGATCTACACCCAGACCCGGGTCGGCATCGATCTCCGCTCGACCGCCAAGCGCCCCGATGATCCCCGCCGCCGCCAGGATATCGGCGGCCGTCCCTTCAAGATCTATAAATTCCGCACCATGACCGTGGATGCGGAACGCGGCACCGGCGCGGTCTGGGCCGCCAAAAACGATGGCCGGGTCACCACGGTGGGCCGGCTGCTCCGGCAATTCCGCCTCGATGAGCTGCCCCAGCTCATCAACGTGCTCCGTGGCGAGATGAATGTGGTGGGTCCCCGGCCGGAGCGGCCTGCCATCGTCGCCGACCTCCGGGGAAAGATCCCCGACTATCAGGTCCGTCAGCGGGTCAGGCCCGGCATCACCGGCCATGCCCAGGTCAACCTGGAGTATGATTCCAGCCTGGAGGACGTGAAGCAGAAGGTTGGCTACGATCTGGAGTACATCCACCGCCAGGGATTCTGGGCCGATCTCTGGATCATGGCCCAGACGATTCCCGTGAT
>DATFGC010000211.1:0-3539 GCA_035249765.1 Gemmatimonadales bacterium
ATCCCGTGCGTCTCCCCGGGGTAGACCACCAACTCCGTGTCGACGCGGTTCGACTTGAGCGCCTGGTACATCTGCTCCCCGCCCAGCACCGGCACATTCCAGTCCACCGCGCCGCCCAGAAAGAGCGTCGGGGTCCGGATCTTGTCCGCGCTCATGAACGCCTTGGACATCTTGAGCCAGATCTCGGGATTCTTCCACGGCTGGCCCAGCTCGAGGTCGTACTGCACCACGTACTGATCGTGGCCGTACATCCCCAGCACGTTGGATACCCCGGCCCCGCTGGTGGCGGCCTTGAACCGCGGGTCGGCCGCAATCACGCAGTCGGTCAGGATTCCCCCGTAGCTCCACCCGCCCACGCCGAGCCGGCTCTCGTCGGCCACCCCTGACTTGATCAGCTGGTCCACCATGCCTTGAATGTCGCGCACTTCCTTGTTGCACCAGTCCGCAAAGATCGCCACCGTATATTCCTTGCCCCGTCCCGAGCTGCCCCGGTAGTTCGGCGCCAGCACGGCATAGCCCTGGGCCGCCAGGACCTCCTTCTCTAAGTCGAAGGAAAAGGCGTCCTGCCCCGCGGGCCCGCCATGGATCCGCACCACCAGCGGCAGCTTCCGCCCCGCCACCGCACCCGCCGGCTTGCGCAGGATGCCGTGCACCTCGGTCCCGTCGTCGCTGGTTGAGCTGACCGCCTCGGCGCTGGAAAGGGACACGCCGTCGATCCATTCGTTGAACCGGGCCAGCCGCCGCAAGGCGCCCCTCTCCAGCGCGTACAGTTCGCCCGGATGGGTCGGGTCCGTGGCGATCACCGCGATGCCGCCGTCCTTCCCCTCGGAAAACCCGCCGATCACCGGCATGGTGGCGGCAATCTTCTCCACATTGCCGGTCGCGGCGTTGATCCGAACCAGGTGCTGGCGCTGGTCATCGGCCACCGTTCCAAGTATCGACTGGCCGTCCAGCGACCAGCGAATGCCCGAGACCGCGCGGTCGTAGCCCGCGGTGAGCAGCCGGGGCGCTCCACCCGCCACCGGCGCCACCGCCACCGTGCCGAACCCGCCGCCGTAGCCGAAGTACTTGGGCTCCTGCTGCTGCCGGTAGGCCACCAGCGAGCCGTCCGGACTCCAGGAGAGTGGCCCCCCGTCGCTACCCTGGAAGCTGGTGAGCCGGCGGGGAGTCGCGCCCTTCACCGCCTCGACCACGTACACGTCGTCGTTGTCGTAGCGGTCGGCGTCGGGCTCCCGCGCGCTGATGAAGGCGATCCACTTCCCGTCGGGACTCCAGGCCGCGCCCCCGTCGTCCGCCGGTCCCCCGGTGATCTGTTCCGCCTTCCGGGTGGCGAGGTCGAACAGCCAGATGTGGGACCGCAACGTGTCGAGGTAGCCCTGACCGTCCTGCTTGAACTGATACTTGTCCACCACGATCGGCTTCGGTTTGGTGCCGGTGGTATCGGCGGTGGAGTCGACATCGTTGACGATCAGGGCCAGCCGCTTCCCGTCGGGCGCCCAGGCGGCGCTGCTCACCCCGCCCTTGAGATTGGTGACCTTTTCTGCCTCGCCGCCGATCCCGATGTTGAGCAGCCAGACCTGGCCCCCCTTGGCCCCCTGGCGGCTGGAGACGAAGGAGAGGGTCTTCCCGTCCGGGCTCCAGCGCGGCTGGGTCTCCGATTCCTCGCTGAAGGTGAGCCGGACCGTAGCGCTGCCGTCCCAGCGGGAGAGCCAGATGTCGGTGTCGCTCTTGTCCTTGGCCGAATCGGCCCTGGTCACGGTGTAGGCGACCCAGGCGCCGTCGGGGGAGCGCTGCGGGTCGCCGATGGCCCGGAGCCGGAACAGGTCGCTGCTCTGGATCGGGCGCCTGGCCGGGGTCTGCGCGACGAGTCCCGTCGCCGCACCGAGCAGGGTGAGCAGGGTCGCCAGGTTGGGGCGGGGCAGCATGGTGCCTCCGGGAGAGGTCGAAGCCGACGCTTGATGTTGCGGCCCTCCGGGTGACGGCACAAGGGGAGATCGACGCAGCTGGACTTGCTCCCGGGATGGGGCCTGGATGAGGATTAGGCGCAGGCTGAGGGTGTAACGGTTGGGTGATTGTTCCCGATTACCCGGAGCTGGGCACATGAGGAAGAGCGCGAATGCTCGATTCGCCATCAAGAACTGGGATGAACAGTCCTACAGTGAGGGACCGGACCGGCCAAGACTCACTCGCGCCAGCGTCACCAAGACATACACCGGCGATATCGAGGGGGAGGGGCAGGTCGAGTACCTGATGATGTACCGCGGCGACGGCTCGGCCGCCTTCGTAGGCCTCGAGCGGGTGGTTGGAGGCATCGGCGGCAAGACCGGTACGTTCGTGCTGCAACGCACTGGGGTATTCGAAAGCGGGCAGGCGAAGGAGTCCTATTTCGTCATCCCCGGCTCCGCAACCGCAGAACTGCAGGACCTCCTGGGCGACGGCAGCTCCGCAGTTGGGCACGGCACCGAGCACCCTTTTACCCTGAGCTACGAGCTGGCCCTGGCGCCTGGCCCGATGACCGCCACTTCGGCTCTCTTCGATTTCATGATCGGCGTTTGGCGCGTCGAGTTTGGCCTCCTGCCGGAGGGAGCCCAGGCCGGCCGCCGTGCCGTCGTGACGGTCGAACGGTTCCTCGACCACACTGCCATTCTGGACCAGTGGCGACATCTCGATGACTCCGACACGGTAAATTTCCGGGGGGCGACCTTCCGTACCTATCTCCCCGACAAGGATCTCTGGTACATGCTCTGGATGACGCCCGGGGTCGAAGGATTCAGCGAGCTCCATGGGCGCCGCGCCGGCGATGAGATTCATACCTCCGGCAAGGGCAAGGATCCCGGGGGCGAGTTTGTGGAACGGGGCAGGTACTGGGCGATCGCGGCCGACGCCTTCTCGTTCACGCTGGAGCGCTCCTACGACAACGGGCAATCCTTCAAGCCGTTCGTCGCGTTTCGGGCTGCGCGCTCACCCAACCGATAGCGAGACTCCATGACCCGCCCAGCCGCTGCTCGCGCCGTCCTGCTCGCGATGCTGGTGTCCCTGGCGCCGGATGGCCTCCCGGCCCAGCGCCCGCTCAAGGTGTTCATTTCCGCGGACATGGAGGGAATCGCCGGCGTCGTGACCGCCGATCAGCTCGGCCCGCCGGGCTTCGAGTATGAGCGTTTCCGCGGCTTCATGACCGCGGAGGTGCTGGCGGCGATCCAGGGCGCCCGCGACGCCGGCGCCACCACGATCGTCGTGGCCGACGCCCATGGCAACGGGCAGAACCTGCTGATCGAGCGGTTTGCCGACGACGTGACGGTAATCCGCTCCTGGCCCCGGCCACTGGGGATGATGCAGGGCATCGACTCGAGCTTCTCGGCCGCGGTCTTCATCGGCTACCACGCGGGGACCACCAATCCCGCCGGCGTCCGGGCCCACACCCTGTCGAGCGCTACCCTCACCTCGGTGGCGCTCAACGGCATCGCGGTGCCGGAAGCGGGCTTGAGCGCGGCCATCGCCGGTCATTTCGGCGTGCCGGTCGTCGCGGTGTCCGGTGACGA
>DATFGC010000212.1:0-6664 GCA_035249765.1 Gemmatimonadales bacterium
CGCCGCCGCATTTCTGCTGTCTCGGATCCTGGGGATCCGGATGGCGCCTGCCTCGAAGGGCTGTCTTTCGGACAGCCGACCGCCCGGGACCACCGGCGGCCCCTCACCGACTCAGACAGGATCCGGCCCGACTGCGGCGGCCCCTGCCCGAGCGGGCGTGCGGACCGGTGACCACTCGCGGCGTTCTCCTTCGCTGGTCCACCGCCCCCGGCGGGCGGGGACCGCATCGGCGCCGGCCGGACGACCCGAACCCCTCATGATGGAACGGTGTCGTGAAGCGAGAAATTCTCATCAATGGCGGCCCGCGCGAGACGCGGGTGGCCATCCTCGAGGACGACCGGCTCGTTGAGCTGTTGGTGGACCGGGCCGACCAGCGCCGCATGGTCGGGGACATTTATCTCGGACGCGTGGATGCGGTGCTTCCCGGCATCCAGGCCGCGTTCGTAGATATCGGCCAGGAGAAGAGCGCCTTTCTCCACGCCTCCGACCTCCTGGAGCCCGACGAGGACGAAGAACCGGAGGACGACGAGGACGAGCAGCCCGACCAGGAATCCGTGGTCGCCCTGACCGCCGCCGAATCGGTCGAGGCGGCCGAGCCGGTGGTGGAGCGCCGAAAGGAGCGGCGCGGCAACGGGAGCGGCAAGCCCGAGGCCCGGCAGCGCGAGGTCTCCTCCCGCCGGCAACTTCCCGACATCGCCGAGATCCTCAAGAAGGGTCAGACCCTGCCGGTGCAGGTGACCAAGGAGCCCATCAGCACCAAGGGCTGCCGGGTCACCGCCCAGATCTCCCTCCCCGGACGTTTCCTGGTCTACATGCCCTACGCCTCCCGGGTAGGGGTGAGCCGCAAGATCGAGAGCCGGGAGCAGCGGGCCCGGCTGCGCGAGATGGTCACCCGGCTCCTCCCCGAGGACGCCGGCGGGGTGATCGTGCGGACGGTGGCCGAAGAAGTGACCGAAGAGCATTTCAAGCGGGAGATCGACGCGCTGCTCAATCAGTGGCGCAAGGTCAAGCGCAAGCAGCTCTACGTCCGGAAGGCCCCGGCGCTGCTGCAGCGGGAAGCCTCGCTCACCCGCGGCCTGATTCGCGACGTCTTCAGCGACAAGGTCGATGCCCTGCACGTCGATTCGAAGGAAATCCATCATGAGGTGGAGCAGTACCTCGACGGGGTGGATCCCGAGCTGATGAGCCGGGTCCATCTGTACGAGGAGCCGCTGCCCCTGTTCGACAAGTACGACATCGAGACCGAGATCAAGTCCTTGTTCCGGTCCCGGGTGGACCTTCCCACCGGTGGCTCGCTGGTCATCCAGCCCACCGAGGCGCTGGTGTCGATCGATGTGAACACCGGGCGCTACACCGGGAAGAAAGACCCCGAGAAGACCATTCTCCGGACCAATCTGGAAGCCGCCCGGGAAATCGCCCGGCAGCTCCGGCTCCGCGATCTGGGCGGAATCATCGTGTGTGACTTCATCGACATGGAGTCGCGCGGCAACCGCGACCGGGTGCTCCAGGAACTCCGCCTCCATCTGGGGAGGGACCGGGCCCGCACCAAGGCACTGGCGGTCTCCGACCTGGGCCTGGTGGAAATGACCCGGCAGCGGATCCGGGCCTCGCTCTACGCCTCGATGACGACCGATTGTCCGACCTGCAGCGGCTCGGGGCGGGTCTTCCGGCCCGAGGTGGTAACCCGCCGGCTGGAGCGGACCCTGCGCCGGGTGGGGCACGAACACCGGGAGAAATCGCTCTCGGTCCGGATTCACCCCGAGGTCGCGCTCTACCTCCTGGAGGAGGAGCCCAAGCTGCTGGCGACGCTGGCCAAGGCCAACGGGCTGGAGCTCGATGTCCGGGACGACCCGATGATGCACCTCGACGAATTCCGGCTGATGAGCCGGCCGGCCGGACGGGACGTCACCGAGCAATACGCGGTCGCCTAGCGAGCAGCGAGTAGCGAAGAGCGAAGAGGGGAGGGCGCGGCGTGGACCTGATGGATTCGCTGATCGGGGTGGGCGTTGGACTCGGGCTCGCCGCAGCGGCCGGGTTCCGGATCTTCATCCCGCTGCTCGCGCTCTCGATCGGCGCCGCCAGCGGCAAGCTCCCGCTGGCCTCCGGCTTCGAGTGGGTCGGCGCCACCCCGGCGCTGATTGCCTTCGGCACCGCCGCCGTGCTCGAGGTCCTGGGCTATTTCATTCCCTACGTCGATCACCTGCTCGATGTCGTAGCCACGCCCGCCGCGGTCGGGGCGGGCATGCTGGCCACCGCGGCGTTGGCCACCGAGCTGCCCCCGCTGCTCAAGTGGAGCGCGGTCATCATCGGCGGGGGCGGACTGGCGGGACTGGTGCAGGGCGCCACGGCCCTGCTTCGACTCAAGTCCACCGCGCTCACCGGCGGAGCGGGGAACCCCGCCGTCGCGACCTTCGAGCTGTTCGGCTCGGTGACGATGCTGATTCTGGCCCTGGTGCTGCCGCTGCTCGCCGTGGGGCTGGCGCTCTTCCTGGTGGTGGCGGTGTTCCGGAAGACCGGCCGGCTGCTGTTCGGCAGGAAGACAGCAACCCCCAGCCCCTGACCCCCAATCCCCAACCCCAGGTCGCAACGCTTCGCTAAGCAACTTGATCGGTATCGATCTGGCCGGTCAGCCGCCGGTTGAGGTGGGACCAGGACATTCCGATCGCCAGCACGATGCTCACCAGGATCAGGATGATGGTGGCGATGGCCTTGCTTCCGCTGGCGGAGAGCAATCCCTGATCGATCAGAAGCCAGATGACCGTGGCGAAGATGGCGACCACCAGGAGGGCTCCCCTGAGCCCCAGGGAGCGCTTGGTGGACTGGACGCAGACGACCCATCCCACAATCAGGACCAGCCCCACCAGCACCTTGAGCGGCCCGAGCGTGCCGATGCCCCCGCCGGACCCGAATAGCGGCGCCAGGGCCCAGTCATAGAAGGAAGCGCCCCAGGGATTGAAGGTCGCGAAGACGATCACGACCGCGAACAGGAACCGGAGAAAAACCCCTTTTCCCCGAAGGGTGTCCGACGTCGCCATGGCGGCTCCAGGTACTGGTTGGCTGGAAATGATAGCCCAGGCGGGAACCGTGCCTCGGTCCCTTGCCTCAAGACCATCCCCCTACTATAGTTACGGGCTCTGACCTAACTGGACACCCGAGTCATGTACGCCATTTTTCGAGCCCAGGGCAAGCAGTTCCGAGCGGAGGAAGGCAAGACCGTTCGCCTCCCCCGCATGGAGGTCGAGCCGGGCTCGACCATCACCTTCGACGAGGTGCTGCTCGCCTCCGATGGCGACACCATTTCGGCCGGCACCCCGCTGGTCAAGGGCGCCAAGGTGACGGCCGAGGTGCTGGGTGAGGTCAAGGGAGAGAAGATCTATGTGTTCCGGTTCAAACGCCGCAAGAACATCCGGCGGAAGACCGGGCACCGCACCAAGTTCACCGACGTCCGGATCACCGGCGTCAAGGTAGGGTGATTCCATGGCTCACAAGAAGGGCGTCGGCTCTTCCCGCAACGGCCGCACCAGCAATCCCCAGTACCTCGGCGTCAAGCACTTCGGCGGCGAGCGGGTGATCTCGGGGAACATCATCGTGCGCCAGCGGGGGACCAGGTTTCATGCCGGCAAGAACGTCCGCCGCGCCAACGACGACACTCTCTTTGCCACCGCCGACGGCGTGGTGAAGTTCGAGTGGAAGGATAAAGGACGCCAGAAGATTTCGGTGTATCCGGAGGCGGAAGCGTCCTAGGCACTGGGCAGCGGGCAATGGGCAGTGGCGGTTGACGCGAGGGGTGCCGAAGAGGTGCCCCTCTGTGCGTTCGCCCATTGCCCATTGCCCACTCCCCATTGCCTACCATATTGAAACTATCCCGTGCGGGGACTCGTCGTTTTCCCGCACCATACCAGGAGGGGACCCATGGCTGGCATCTTCGATCGCCTGAACGCCGAGATCGATCAGATCGGCGACCGGGTGCGCACCGTTTTCGAGTCGAGCAAGCTCCATCTCGACCGCAGCCGGCTGGTCGGGCTGCGGAGCAAGGCGGCCTACAAGCTGGGCATGCTGATCTACAAGAAGGAGCGGGGGGCCGAGATCAATCAGGGCGAGCTGGACGCCATCTTCGCCCAGCTCGACGATATCAGCGGCAAGATCGCCACGATCGACCGCGAGCTGGACGAAGTGCAGGGCGAGACCATCAGCGTGGACGAGCAACCCGCGCCCGCGGCGGAGACCGCCGAGGCCGAGGTCAGCAAGCCCGCCTCGACCACGGTCTAGCGATCAGGGGAGCGGGAGCGTCCGATACTTGTCGCGCAGCTCGGTTTCGCGGGTGCGCAGCGGAAGCTCCCGTCCCTTGACGTACACCTTCTCGGCCACCGAGGAGAACTCGAACGGGTCAGCTGACCAGACCACCAGGTTGGCCACCTTGCCGGCTTCCAGGGTTCCGTAGTCGGTGAATCCGAAGGTCGCGGCCGGCAGCGCGGTGATCGCCCGGAGCGCGTCATCCCAGCTCATCCCGTTCCGCACCGCGTTCCCCGCGGCATAGCGCAGGTTGCGCTCCCCACCCGGATCTCCCTGCGCGATCACCACCTCCACGCCGGCTTCCCGGAGCAGGGCGGCGTTGTCCAGCCGAGCCCCGAGACCGTCGAAGCTCGGAATGTCGCGGTTGGGCTCCAGCACCACCGGGACTTTGGCGGCCGCGATCTCCTTCGCCACCTGCCACCCCTCCACCCCGCTCAGCAGCACCATGCGCAGGCGATACTCGCCCTTGAGCCGCAGGGCGTTCTCGATGTCGATCCGGCGATGGGCCACCACCGCGAGAGGAATTTCGCCCCGCAGCATGGGCAGGAGCGCCTCCAGCTCCTTCGCGGGCGCGGAAAGCGGCTGCATGGCGTCGCGCTGGAAGTCGGGCTTGCGCCGGGCGTATTCCAGCGCGTCGTCGAACAGCCGCCGGACCCGCGCCATGGTGCCGGCCCGGCTTCCCCCGCCCGCGGCGCGGCTGTTGTCGGACAGATCCAGGATCATCGCGGCGTTCCGGCGTACCAGCATGTCGTCCAGCCGCTCTCCCGCGTAGTTCACCGCCGGCGCCTGACCGGGGAGGAACGATCCCCCGGGCACCAGGACCGCGCCGGTCACCCCGCCGGTTCGGGCGATCGGAATCCCGAACGCGGCGGGGTCGATGCCTTCCGCCGGATTGAACGAGGGGTTCACATCCCCTTGAACTCCGCCCTCCTGCTGTCCGCCCAGGCCGGCGACGCCGAGTCCCGCATTGGCGTTGGCGTGGATGAACCCCGGGGTGATCCACTTGCCCGTGGCATCCACCCGCATGGCTCCCGCCGGGACCGGAACATTCGCCCCGACCGCGGTGATCCGGCCGTTCTGGATGACCACCGTGCCGTTGGCGATCCGGGGACCGGACACCGGGTAGACGGTGCCTCCCGTGATGGCAATTGTCTGGGCGGTAAGGTTGTTGGACGGTAGGATGGTAAGGACAAAACCTATCGAAAGCATCATCGCCAGACGGCTGAGATTGGCCCCTTCGCTTCGCTCAGGGTGACCGCTGCGCTCGGGGTGACGCATGCAGTTCCCGCTCACCGCTAACCGCTCACCGCTCACCGTATTCATCGTCCCACCCCCGGCGCCGTCTGCCCGATGTTGAAGTCGGTCTTGTACTGCCTGGTCTGGTCGAGCCGGTCGAACACCAGCCACCCTTCGTTCCATACCTTCTCCGCCTTGGAATACACCGAGAACGGATCGCCCGACCAGAGCACTACGTCGGCCATCTTGCCGGCCTCGAGGGTGCCGGTGAGCGAGTCGATGCCCAGGACCCAGGCGGCGTTGGCGGTGATCCATTTGAGGGCCTGATCCCGGGTCAGCGGAATGCCGGCCCGGACTCCGGCGTAGTATGCCTTGGCCATGTCCTGATTCATGCGCTGGATGCCGTCGGGGCTGTCGGTATGGATCACCGCCCGGGCCCCCGCCTTGGTCACCAGCGCCGCATTCTCCAGGATCTGGTCGAACGCCTCCATCTTGAATCCGCCCCAATCGGACCAGATGGAGGCCGCGGTGCCGCTCGCGGCCAGCAGGTCAGCCACCTTGTAGGCCTCGATGCCGTGATGGAACGATCTGATCGTGAAGCCGAATTCCTTCGCGAGATCCAGCATGAACGCCATCTCGTCGCCCCGGTAGCAGTGGTTCTGCACCGAGATGTCGCCGCGCAGCACCCCCGCCAGAGTCTCCATCCGCAAATCACGCCCGGGAGCATCTCCCTTCCGGTCGGCCAGCCACTTGTCCCAGCGCTGGCGGTACTGCTCCGCCTGGATGAAGGCGGCGCGGTACCCCGCCATGTTGCCCATCCGGGTCGAAGGGCCCCGGTTCTGGTACACTCGCTTGGGATTCTCTCCGCAGGCGAACTTCACCCCGTAGGGCGCGCCGGGAAATTTCATCTCCTGCGCGGTCCGGGCCGGCACCAGCCGCACGGTGGCGGAGCGCCCTCCGATCAGGTTGGCCGATCCGGGCAGCACCTGCATGACCGTCACCCCGCCTGCGATGGCCAGGGGGATCTGAGGATCGTGGGGCCAGATCGAATGCTCCGCCCACACTTCCGCGGTCACCGGATTGGTGGCCTCGTTGCCGTCGCTCTCGGCCTGGGTGCCGGGCGCGGCGTACACGC
>DATFGC010000213.1:0-3318 GCA_035249765.1 Gemmatimonadales bacterium
TCGGGACCTCCATCGGGACCCCGTCCTACATGAGCCCGGAGCAGGCCACCGGCCATCAGGAGCTCGGGCCCCCCTCTGACGTGTACGGACTGGGGGCCATCCTGTTCGAGCTGCTGACCGGCGACCTGCCGTTCAGTGGAGCCACGTTCGAAGCGATCCTGGTCAAGCGCTTTACCCAGGACGCTCCGCGGCTCAGCAGCCGGCGCGCCAACATCCCGCCAGCCTGCGATGCCGCGGTGGCGAAGGCGCTGGCGCGCGAGCCCGCCGACCGGTTTGCCCGGATACGCGAGTTCGCCGCGGCACTCACCGAAGCATCTTCCGCACCACTCGCCATCCCTCCGGCCAAGTCCATCGCCGTACTGCCGTTCGCCAATCTGAGCCCCGATGCCGAGAACGGCTACTTCGCCGACGGTCTCACCGAGGAGGTGATCACCACTCTCTCCAAGGTGGGCACCCTGCGGGTGATCTCCCGGACCACGATGATGCGGTATCGGGGCCGGACCGACGCCCTGCGGGACCTGGCGCGGGAGCTCGGGGTGAGCCACGTGCTGGAAGGGAGCGTGCGTAAGGCCGGCGACCGGCTCCGGATTGCGGCCTCGCTGATCGCGGCCGACAGCGATGCCTCGCTCTGGGCGGACCGGTTTGACGGTCTGCTCGCCGATGTCTTCGATATGCAGGACCGGGTGGCGTCCGCCGTGGTCGGGGCGCTGGCGGTCACTCTGTCGGGCGAGGAGACCGCCCGCCTCGCCGAACGCCCGATCGCTGATGCACGCGCCTACGACCTCTACCTCAAGGCACGCGAGGGACTCAACTCCTTCTCGGCCACCGGGCTCCAGCAGGCCTTTCAGTACCTCGAAGAAGCCCACCGGGTCGATCCCGACAACATCTTCCTGATTCGCGGCCTGGGGCGAGCCTGCTGGTCGGGCATCAACGCGGGCCTCTCCACCGACCGTACCCTGCTGGACCGGGCCCGCGAGCACGCCGAGCGGATCCGCGCGCTCGCTCCCGCCTCCCCGTTCATCCCCGAGCTCCAGGGGCTGGTCGCAGTGGCCGAGGGGCGCTTCGCGGAGGCCATCGCCCTGCTGGGCCAGGCCTACGATGCGATGCCGGAGGATAGCGACATTGCCTTCTGGTACGGGGCGGTACTCGCCCTGGACGGGAGGACCGCGGCCGGCATCGCGGTGGTCGAGGAGCTTCGGCGTGTGGAGCCGATGCATCCCTTGGCGACGCCGATGCTCGGCATGGCCAACCAGTTTTGCGGGCGATTCGAGGAGGCACTGCGGCATCTGGACCGGGAGATCCTGCCGGGCGCTCCGGAGTCGGCGTGGCACACCCTGCACGGCTGCGCATTGCTGGCGGCCGGCCGGCCGGAGCGCGCGGTGGCGGTGCTCGGGCGGACCCGCAGCCTCCTTCCCGACCTGTTCACTCACGTGAGCCGGTTCCTGGAATGCGCCATCGCGGGCCGGGAGGCCGACATGCGCGCCCTGGTGACCGGGGAGGTGGAGGTCAGCGCCGCGGAGGACTGGCAATACGCCGAGATGCTGGCCGAGGGATACGCCCTGGTTGGCGACATCGATCAGGCCGCCCGGTGGCTCAAGCAGAGCGTCAAGGCCGGGCTCGGCTGCTACGAGGCGATCACGATGCACAATGCGGTCTGGCGCCCCTGGCTCGACCACCCGACCCTGGTACCGGTGCTGGCGTCATTGCGGGAGCAGTCGCACCGCTATGCGGCGCTACCCCTCTCGCCCAGGGTACACCGGCTGGTGGCCAGGGTCACGAAGATGTGATCGAAGCAGGTCCTCCGGCGTCAGAGCTTCAGCCTACTCCACCACAATTGCCCCGGTCATGAAGGGATGGGGGGAGCAGTGATAGGTGAACCGCCCCGGCTGCGGAAAGGTATGGGAGAACACATCGCCGGAGATCATGGTGGGGGAACTCCACTCCCCCTGGTCGGCCGTGGTGGTATGGGCCTCGAAGCCCTCGGTTTCGCAATTGACCCAGGCCACCGTGCCGCCGGTTCGGATCCGGACCTCGGCCGGCTGGAAGAGCAGGGCCTTGATCGCGATCACCGTGGTGCCCGGGACCACACTGGCCGGGGAGAAACGGCACTCGCCGGTGTTGTCATCGGGGCCCACCGGACTCCGGGAGGAGAAGCAGGCCGCGGCCCCGGCCGCGAGGGCGATCGCGAACACCAGGCGTTTGGTCATGGCGCCGGCGTCACCACCACGGTGACCTTCATGAACGGGTGCGGGGTACAGGTGATCTGATAAGTGCCGGGTCGGCTGAAGGTCCGGTGCCAGGTATCACCACTCCGGATCAGGCCGGAGTCAAAGCTCCGGTCCTCCGCAACCACCGTGTGGTCCAGCGGATCGTCGTTCTTCCAGGCCACCGTCGTTCCAGCCACGATCTCGAGCCTCCGGGGAATGAAGGCCAGGTTCTTCATGGTGGCCCGCACGATCAGGGAGCCAGGGAGCCCGGGAGCCAGGGAGCCAGGGGCACGGCTCGAGTCAGGGGGGTTTCTGCGCGGCGATCCGAAGTACCGAGCAAGGGTCACCGGGACCGTGAACTCGAATCCGAACCGGGTGTTCGCGCCGCCCCGCGACATCCCCTGCAGCGTCGCCGTATTCGCGTTGGTGGCGTGAAGTGAAATGGTGTGGGGCGTGTTAGGGATGGCGACATGCACTCCCGCGCTCCAGGCCGCCTCCTCCACGCGGCCGGCCGGACGGTCGAACACCGTGGCCGCGTCACCCGCCACCGCCAGAAACCGGGAGATCCGGATCGCGATTCCGCCCGCGGCGGCCAGCTCCCGGCCGGACGCGAAGGGATCGGTGAGGCTCCTGCCTGCGGCCATCACCCGGACCGGCCCCAGGGCCTTCGCCATCGAGATCTCCCCATCGAGCCCTTCGGCGCTCAGGTTGTAGCCCGCCTGGATGCTCAGGTCGATCGGTGCGCCTTCCAGCTCCGACAGCACCGCCGTCCGGGCCAGGAACTCCCACTCGTTGGGATACCGGGGGGACAGCGCCGAATTGCTGGCATAGGTAAAGCCCGCCATGGTCCGCATCGGGAGCCCGAGGGCCATCAGGAAGCTCGGGGTGTTGCTGATCTTCCGTTCCGGCGGGTCGCTCCGGTTGAAGCGATGCACGAAGTTGAATTGGAGGGTTCCGGGGCCGGCCACCCACCCTCCGGAGAGGTTGGGTGGGCGGTCCAGCAACGACTGGGCCGGGAGCGGGGAGGGGAGGAGCAGCAGCAGAGCGAGGGCCCAGCCACTCCTCACTGGACGATCACCTGTCCACCCATTCCCTGGTGGTTGGTGCACTG
>DATFGC010000214.1:0-4605 GCA_035249765.1 Gemmatimonadales bacterium
GAAGTGCAGCGTACCGATGCGGGATGGCGGCTGCAGGGATTCGGCTGCCCGCTCTCCTCGGTGACGGCCTCCCGGCCGGAGGTCTGTGCCCTGGCGCAGTCGCTGGTGCAATCGATCACCGGCCGCCCGGTGACCGAGTGCTGCGACCGCAGCGGGCGCCCTCGCTGCGCCTTTGAGGTGGGTAACGCCTGAATGCACTCGCTGGTGCGTCGCTACATCAAGACGGCCATCGGCTTTCTGCTGATCGGGCTGGTGACCGGCGGCTGGATGCTGGCGCGGCGGGAGCTGGGCGGGGTGTTTCCCGGCCCCTACACCGTGAGCGCGCACACCCACGCCATCCTGATCGGCTTCGTCATGATGATGATCCTGGGGGTGGCGCTCTGGCTGTTTCCCCGGCCCGACAAGTCCGACGACCGCTACCGTCCCGCGCTGGCCGAAGCGTCCTACTGGATGCTCACGGTGGGTTCGGCGGTTCGGGTGGTCGGTGAGCTGCTGCGGCCCGATGTCTCGGCGGCCTGGCTCCGCTGGGCGGTTCTGACCGGCGGACTGCTGCAGATCGGGGCCCTGGCGCTGTTCTTCGCCAATATGTGGTCCCGGATCCGCGCGGCAGGGAGCGCGGTGCGCGAGACCCGGGGAGAGCGGTTCTGAGCTCCATTCGGACGGTCTTCACGGTCGGGCATTCCACCCGCCCCATCGAGGAGTTCACCGGATTGCTGACCGCGCACGAGGTCACCCTGCTAATGGATGTCCGGACCGTGCCGGGCTCCCGCCATAACCCGCAATACAATCGCGAGGCGCTGCCCGGCGCGCTGGCGATCCATGGTATCGGCTACCAGCACGTGCCGGGGCTGGGTGGTTTCCGGAAACCCCATCCGGAGTCGCCCAATGCCGGGTGGCGGAACCGCTCCTTCCGGGGCTACGCCGACTACATGCTGACGCCGGAGTTCGTGGGGCATCTCGAGGACCTGATCGAGCGGGCCGGCCGGGAGCGCATCACGGTAATGTGCTCGGAGGCGGTGCCCTGGCGCTGTCATCGCTCGCTGATCGCCGATGCGCTGCTGGTCCGCGGAGTCGAGGTGGAAGAGCTGGTCAGTCCCACCCGCCGCCAGGCGCACCGATTGACGCCCTTCGCCCGCGTGGAGGGCACCGTGGTCACCTATCCGGAGGGCTGACATGCCCCACTATCGCTATCTCATCATCGGAGGCGGTATGGCCGCCGATGCCGCGGTCCGCGGTATTCGCGAGCTGGATCGGGACGGCGCCATCGGGCTGGTGGGGGCCGAGCCGGATCCTCCATATTCCCGGCCGCCGCTGTCGAAGGCGCTCTGGAAGGGAGAACCGCTGGAGAGCGTCTGGCGCAACACCGCCGAGGCGGGTGTGGAGATGCACCTGGGCCGGACCGCGGCGGAGCTGGATCCGGCTGCCAGGCGGATCCGGGACACAGCAGGTGGCGAATACACCTTCGACAAGCTGCTTCTGGCCACCGGGGGCACGCCCCGCCGGCTTGGCTTCGGAGGCGAAGAGGTCATCTACTTCAGGACTCTCGGGGATTACCGCCGGCTTCGCGCGCTGGCCGAGCCGGGCAAATCCTTCGCGGTCATCGGGGGCGGCTTCATCGGATCGGAGATTGCCGCGGCGCTGGCGATGCAGGGGTGCCGGGTCACCATGTTCTTTCCCGACCCCGGGATCGGCGCCCGGCTCTTTCCGGCCGACCTGGCCGGCTTCCTCAACGGCTATTACGCCGAGCACGGAGCGGAGCCTCGGCCAGGCGAGAGCGTGACCGGGATCCGGAAGAGCGGAGCGAGGGTGGTGGTCGAGACCGGGAGCGGCACCGCGGTCACGGTCGATGCGGTGGTGGCGGGCATCGGCATCACTCCCAATACCGGGCTCGCGGAGGCTGCAGGCCTCCGGGTCGAGAATGGCATCGTGGTGGACCAGCACCTGATGACCAGCCATCCGGACGTCTTCGCCGCGGGCGATGTCGCCCGGTTCCAGGCCCCGGTGCTCGCGACCACGCTCCGGGTCGAGCACGAAGACAATGCGCTCACCATGGGCCGTGCCGTCGGCCGGACCATGGCCGGCGATCCGGCGCCCTACACCCATCTCCCGTTCTTCTACTCCGACCTGTTCGAGCTCGGCTACGAGGCCGTTGGGGAGATGGATCCCCGGGGCCGGGTGGTGGCCGACTGGAAGGAGCCTTTCCGCGAAGGCGTGGTCTACTATCTGTCGGGAGGACGGGTTCGGGGGGCCCTGCTCTGGAATACCTGGGGTCAGGTGGAAGCGGCGAGGGCGCTCATCGCCGAGCCGGGGCCGTTCGAGGAGAGGGACCTGGTGGGACGGATCAGGTCCTGAGCCGGCCGAAGGATCGCTAGTCGCGGAGCAGCCCGGCGTAGTCGGGGTGTCGGTCGACCCACCGCTTCACGTACCAGCAGGAGGGAATCACCCGGTAACCCTCGCTCCGGGCGTGCTCCAGGGCCCGCTCCACCAGGGCCGCGCCGACCCCCCGGCCCCGGGCAGCCGAAGGCACGAAGGTGCTCTCGATGTCCATCAGCCGGAGCGAGGGCATCGAGTAGCGCAGGGTCGCCACTCCTTCGGGGACCCGGACCAGAAATCGCGACGTCGCTGTGTCATGCTCGACCCGCATGGCGTCCTCCTTTACGGCAGGCAGATTGGCGGGTCCGTCCCGTTCCGAGAGGTTTCCATGTCTCCATTCGTGGTCTTGCTGGGATTCGCGGTACTCGCCTGTCAGAACCCTCCTCCTTCGAGGACGGATGCCCCGGCGACGGATGCACAGCCGACCCCGCCCCCGGATACCCAACGAACCCCGGCCGCTGATACCCAGCGTGCCCAGGCCCCGGCTCCGGCCTCGGCGGCGGCGGCGGTACAGCGGGGTCAGGCCGACACGACCGTGATTCGGGCCCTGGCGGTGCTCGATAGCCTGATCCCACTCCGGGCGCCCGGGTCGCTGAGCGCGGGCGAACAGCGGACCTGGGCCGAGCAGACCGAATGGCTGAAGACGCTCAAGGGAAGGATTGAGAGCCTGCTGTCGCTGGTGGTGACGCCGGCGGAATCGGTAGCCGTGCCCGCACCGGTCGAGCGCAAGAATATCAAGGCCCTGCAGGAAGAAGCCGAGCAGGAGAGCGCCAAGCTGGTCCTCAGCTCGGCGCCGCTCCGGTCCCGGCATGATGCGGCGATGACGGCGATCAGGGCGATGAGAGAGAAGAGCTAGGCAATGGGGAATGGGCAATGGGCAATAGGATCTTCCATTGCCCACTGCCCATTGCCTACTGCCTACCTGTTCGGATCCAGCACCCTCCCAATCCGCACCGCCGCATCGCGATAGTGGGCCCGAATGAGCGGGTTGGAGGTGCGCCCGGCGGCGGCGGTAGTCTGCCGCTCCAGCAGCTCGAGCTCGGCCCGCGCCAGCGCCCGGATATCCGACTGGCTCACGTTCATTCTCGGAAAGAGCGCCAGGAACTGGGCCGGAATGTTCGCGGGCGGCGCCGGGGCTTCCTGGGTCATCAGGAAATTCATCCGGTCGATGTAGCCCCGCTGGAGGTTGCGCTTGTAGGTGTCGGGCGCCGGTCCCCCGGTCAGATCACCCCAGACCGCGGCCCGGGTGTCCCGGAACAGTTCGGTCAGGGTATAGGTCTGGTTTCCCAGGCGGGCTTCCTGCTCGATCAGCCGCCCCATGCGCTGGAAGTCGAAGACCGCGTTGAGCGAGGCCACCTGCCTGGCCCGCACCCGTTCGACGATGCCGTTGTTCTCCAGCCGGCCGAGAATCTCCCCGTCGATGATCCAGGTGGGAGTGGTGAAGACGTTCTGGGCCAGCCAGGCCATCGCGGCCTGTTGCCGGGGCTTGGGCACGGTCGCATAGATGACGCCGGTCTGGTCGGAGGCCTTCCGCACTTCGTTGACGCCGCCCACGATGGTGGTGACGTGGCCCGAATAGCGGCCCCACTGTCCGATCACCTGATTGTAGAGCTCGCGCAGCTCGACAGAGTTCTCTCCCGGCCCCGCGGTCCAGGTGCGCAGCCGGGGTACGATGCGCTTGAGGTTGGCCATCCCGTAGTTGCTCGCCTTGACCCCGTCGTCGCCCAGGTCCTCGGTCTGCGCGGACGGATCCACCCCGCTGGGATCTCCGAAGCGATAGAACGGATCGTTCTCATGCTCCCGGATCCACCGGTCCAGGGTGGGCTTCTCCGCGTCCGGGCTGGTGGCTCCCGGAATCGGGCGATATCCCCAGCGAATCGCATAGGTATCGTAAATCCCGATGCCCGGCATCAGGGCCACGCCGGTGTCGCCCGGCTGGGCGACGTAATTGAACCGGGCATAGTCCATGATGGAGGGCGCGGTGTTCATCCGGCGGGTGAAGCTGGCGGAGCGGAGCGAGTCCACCGGATAGGAGCTGGACGCCTTCATGTTGTGCGGCAGCCCGAGGGTGTGTCCCACTTCGTGCGAGGACACGAACCGGATCAGCCGGCACATGAGGGCTTCCTCGAACCTGGTGCGCTGCGCGCCCGGATTGATCGCCGCGGTCTGAATCAGGTGCCAGTTGCGCAGCAGGGTCATCACGTTGTGGTACCAGCCGATGTGGCTCTCCAG
>DATFGC010000215.1:0-6129 GCA_035249765.1 Gemmatimonadales bacterium
CATCCTCGCCGCGCCAGGGGCAGGTGTCCATCCAGTCGTCTACCCCGCGGGCGCAGTGGGGGCAGTTCCCCTCGAACCGGCTGTCCTCGTCCCAGGTCTGATCCTTCCCGCACCAGGGGCAATGGGCCATGGGGTACTGCACCCGTCCTCCACAGCGCCAGTCGCAGGGAGTTTCCAGCCGGAATCCCCTGGGCGCCTTGACTGGCACCTCGCTGAAGGTGCCTTCGTCCTCGAGGTCGTGGGCACACCATGGGCAGAAGGAAAACTTGGGCGAGATGACCCAGCGGCAGTTGGGACACTCGGCCCCGGTTACCCCGGCCCAGTCCCGCCAGCGCTGGGGACGACTGCAGTCGGGGCAGAAGCTCCAGTAGCGCTTGAGCGGGTATCCGCAGAGGCAGCGGGGATCGTCGCTGGGCGCCGCGATCCGCCGCCGCTTACGCGGACTCATAACGGGCCAGGCTTTCGTCCACGATGCGCTGAATGAAGTCGGGGTAGGGCATCCCCGCCTTTTCCGCGGCGTTGGCGATTTCGTGCCCGTGGCTGATGAAGGGGTTGGCGTTCGCCTCCAGGACCCAGACCTCATCCTCCTCGGTCAGGCGGAGGTCGATCCGGGCATAATCCCGGAGCCAGAGCACGTGGAACGCGGTCCGGCAGATCCTTTCGATCTCCTCCCGCGCCTGGGCGCTGATCGGCCGGGCAAAGACGTTCCGGATTCCCTTGCGCTGCCGGTACATCTCGTCCCACTTGGCCGACTGGGTGGCGAAGCGCTCCTCGGGAGGGTTCTTCTCCTTGTCGAAGACCAGCTCGGTGATGGGGAGGAGCTCGAGCCTGGCATCGTTGCCGATCAGGCTCACGTACAGCTCCCGCCCGGTGATGAACTCCTCCGCGATGGCCGGCTGCTCGAAGCGGGTATGGACGAAGTTCACCCGCTCCTTCAGCGCCTCCAGGTCCTCGACCACCGACGCCTGGGCGATTCCTTCCGAGGCATCGGCCGAGAGCGGCTTCACGATCAGGGGGAACTTGAGGCCGGGCGCCTCGGTCACCTCCTCGTTGGGCTTCCAGGTCGCGAACCCGGGCACCCGGATGCCGTGGTAGGCCAGGATCTTCTTGCTCATGGCCTTGTCCCGCGACACCTGAAGCCCGAGCGGGGGAGAGCCGGTGTAGCGGTAGCCACCGGCCTCCAGCAGGGCGGGGAAGAGGTGGTCGAGCCGGCTCTCCCCCCGGAACGACTCGGCGCAGTTCATCACCAGCTCCGGCTTCCACTCGGCGCAGCGGTCCAGCACCTCCCGGGGGTCCTTGCTCACCCCGATGAGGAGCACCTCGTGGCCCCGGGACTGGAGGGCATGGGCGACCTGGTACTCCATATCCGGCTCGCGCTCGGCGTTCGAGCCGAGCTCTTCGGTCATCTGGCGGTGGTGGTCTTCTGGGGTGTAGCGGGGGTATGGCGAATCGAAGACGACGGCTATCCGCATCAGGTGGGCCATCCTACTGGCCGCTCGGCCGCGAGGAGAGTCAGTCGCGGCCCGGCGGTGGTAGGACGGAGGGTGACCCCGGTGCGGTTGCGAAGCTCCTTCGGGCTGGTCCCTGCGGCCACGCCGTGCCAGAGCATGATGCGATCCACCGGGGCGGTCTCCGGCCCGTCGGGGCCCAGCACCATGGTGTCCTCATCATCGGCTGCGGCCAGCACCACCGGGTCGGTGCCCTCCAGCAGGGTCGGCATCCGGCGGAGGCTCTCCAGCAGGGCGACGGTGAGCGCGAGGCTCTCCCCCGCCAGCGTAATGACTCCAAAGCCCCGCTCGCCCTGCCGGCAGCGGGGGTGGATCAGGCAGGCGTAGCGGCAGGGGAAGGGTGTGGCGGTCCGGGCCAGCACGGTACGGAGGTGATCGCGCACCAGTACGACGACGCCTTCCGACGTCGGGGTTCGGCGATTCCGCGGTGACGGCCCGGTCATGGGAGAAAACATATAACTTTCTTGCGGCAGGCGCACCGATCCCTCCCGGGAGGAGCCGTGGCAGACCCCAACAGCGTCCCGGCGGCCCCCTCCGGTGCCCGGTATGCCATCATCGTCCTCACGGCGATGAACCTCCTCAACTACATCGACCGCTACGTCCCCAGCGCGGTCAAGCCGCTCTTTCAGAAGGAGCTGGGTTTCACCGACGCCCAGACCGCCTATCCCCTGACCGCGTTCGTGCTGGTGTACATGCTTACCAGCCCGATCTTCGGATCCCTGGCCGACCGGATGTCCCGCAAGGTGCTGATCGCGCTGGGCGTCGCGCTCTGGTCCCTGGCCACGGCGGGAGGCGCGCTCGCCACCGGGTTGGTGACGTTTATTCTGGCCCGGGCCCTGGTCGGGGTGGGGGAGGCCGCCTATGCCACCATCGCCCCCTCGCTGATCAGCGATTATTTCCCGCCCGCCCGGCGCAACCGGATGCTCACCGTCTTCTACGTGGCGATTCCGGTCGGGGCGGCGCTGGGGTTCACCCTGGGCGGGCTGATCGGCAACGCGTACGGGTGGCGGGCGGCGCTCCTGATTGTGGGGCTTCCCGGTCTGATCGCGGCCGGGCTGGCGCTGCTGATCCGGGAGCCGGCCCGGGGAGCTTTCGATCCGGTGCCCGCCCCGGCGATTCCCTCCTGGCCCGATGCGCTCCGGGTGCTGCGCCGCACCGCGCCTTACCTGTTCGCGGTGGCCGGCTACATCGCGGTGACCTGGGCGGGGGGCGGGATGGCCGACTGGTTCGCGACCTACCTGGTCCGGGCCCGGGGGATGGATCTGGGCGCTGCGGCCGGGCTCACCGGCGCGGCGACGGTGGTGGGGGGCCTGGCCGGCACCCTGACCGGCGGGCTGATGGCGGACCGGCTCAAGGGGAAGACCCGGTCACCCTATTTCGCGCTGAGCTGCCTCACCATGATCCCCGCCGCGGGCTTTGCCCTGCTCGCGCTCACCGCCGGGAGCCGGATCGTCATTACCGCCGCGATCCTGCTGGCCCAGTTCTTCATGTGGTGCTACAACGGGCCGATCAACGCCATCATCGTCAACTCGGTGCCCGCCGGCATGCGGGCCCGCGCGGTCAGCATGTCCATCCTGAGCATCCACCTGTTCGGCGACGCCATCAGCCCGACCATCATCGGGCTGATCTCGGACCGGAGCGGAAACCTGTTCAACGGGATGGTGCTGATACCGTGCATGATGTTGCTGGGAGCTGGGATCTGGGGGCTGGGGTGGAGGAGAATCCCGGTGGGGCAATCGGCAATCGGCAGTGGGCAATAGGCAGATACTTATTTGCCCATTGCCCAATGCCCATTCCCTGTTACGAAGTGACTGCTTTCGCAGCGGGCACCGTCGCCCGCCCAATCGTGTTGTTGTCGGTCCCGAACCAGATCACCCGCGCCTTGGGGTCGAAGATCATGTGGCGGACGGTGCCGCCGCCGCCCGGGATCGGGCTCGAGGCGAAAAACCGCTCGGTCCTGGGATCGAAGCCCACCAGCCGGTTGGGCTGCATACCGGTCTCCACGAACCAGAGCCGGTCGGCGTCGTCCACCGTCATCGCGTAGGGGAGTGAGCCCGCGCCGCCGGGGTTCTTCCACTCCTTGGTGGCACCAGTGGCGGGATCGAGCCGGCCCAGGTACCCCCGGGCGTAATCCACGTACCACACTCCGCCGTCGGTGGTGAGGGCAATTCGGCGGGGCCGGCTGGTGGCTTCGGGCAGCGGGTATTCCCGAAGCTCCAGAGTCTTGGGATCCAGGGTCCCGATCTTGTTGGTGCCGAAGAGGTCGAACCAGGGCCGCCCGGCCGCATCCACCACGATGCCATAGGGCCGGGAGCGCGGGCTGGACATCTTCACCAGATCGATCTTCCCGGTCGCCGGAGAGAGCCGGCCCACGGTATTGCCGCCCTGCGCGGTGAACCAGAGGTCGCCCTTCTGGTCGAAGATCATGGTGTGAGGATCGCGGACCGCCGGATCGGGCATCGGATACCGGGTGAGCGCGCCGGTCGCGGGATCGATCTTGCCGATCATCCCGTTCCGGTTCCCGGAATACCAGGGATGGCCGTTCTTGTCGATGATGATGTTGTGGGGGTGGGTCCCGGAGTCCACCTCGAAGCGCTTGAACTCGCCGGAGACCGGATCGAGCCGGGCGACGTAGTTGCCGGCCTGCCCGACGAACCAGACTTTTCCGTCCGGCGCGACGATGGGATCGCGGGGCCGGCTCTTTTCCCAGGGAACAGTCCATTCCTTGATCGGCACCGGCGCCGGATCCTGGCTGAGCAGGGACACCGGCCCGCCGGGGAGGGTCAGCAGGAGTGCGGAAAACAGGGGGAAGACCTTCACGGATTCCTCGACTTGAGGGAGTGAGGCAGGCAAATTAGCCCCGATGCTTCCGGCCCGGAAGCCGAAGCACAGTCACCCCGGAGACCTTACCTTACGGCATGCGCTTGCTCCCGGTTCGGATCCTTGGCGCGCTGCTCGGCCTGGCCCACTCTCCGGCCGTGGCCCAGAGCGGGACTCCGGCGGGTCCGCTGGCGCGGGTGGAATCGGCCTGGCTCGACCTGATCAATATTCACGACGAGCTGAAGATGACCCGGAGCATGGGGGGGACGATCTCCCCGCGGGGGAATTCCGTCTCCACGCTCGACTCCCGGCTGTCCCGGGCCCGGAAGATCTTCACCGATCTGGCCGCCACCATCAGACAGGAAGCCCTGGACACGGCCGACCTCACCGCCTTCGGCGTGATCGGGGAGCGGTTCTCCGCCCTCCAGGATCCCGAGCCGCCCCCGGTCCCGGGACAAGCGGCACCGGCCAACTGCAGCCCCGACTGGCAGGTACCCTCCTCCACCAGAGACACCCTGAGTGTCCTCACCGCCCATGTGTTCGAGTGCTACGGCCGGGAGGCACAGCGGGTGGTCGTCGACGGGGAGACCCTCGACCGGCTCACCATTCTCGGGCTGCTGGGACGCACCGACGATCCGGCCCGGCGCCGACGCCTGTTCATGGGGTTGCAGCCGGTCTGGCGGAGCGTCAACGGCGACGACGCTCCGGGCAGTCCCTACCGGAGGATGGTGGCGCTCCGGGTCAGGGCCTGGGAAGGCGCAACCCCCATGGTGGCGCGGGCCCGGGAGCTCGGGGTCGGTCCCGATACGCTGGAAGAGGGACTGGTCCGGATTCTCGATGCCTGGCGCGCCACCCTGCCCGACACCCTGTTCGAGCCCTGGGATTTCTACTACTACAACGGCGAGGCGAGCCGGCTGCTGAGCCCGCTGGTCCCCAAGGATTCGCTGCTGGCCATCAACCGGCGGTACTACCGCGCGCTGGGCGCCGACCCGGTTGCGCTGGAGGTTCGCTACGACATCGAGCCGCGCGCGGGCAAGTATCCCATCGCCTTCAGCGATATTGCCCGGCGGAATCCGATGCGGGCCTGGGTCTCGGCCTCCTACCGGGTGGGCGGGCTGGATAACCTCTCCGAGCTGCTGCACGAGACCGGGCACGCGATCCACGTCTCGGCGATCAACACCCGGCCGGCCTACGCCCACTGGCCTGACAGCGACACCTTCACCGAGGCAATTGCCGACCTGGCTGCGCTCGAGATGTACGAGCCCGCCTGGCAGCAGCGGTTCCTGGGCGCCTCGGCGTCGCTGGCCGCGTCTCTCCGGGGGAAGTATTCCGGCATCGTGATGGACATCGCCTGGTCCCTGTTCGAGATCCGGGTACACCGCTCTCCCGAGCGGAGCCCCAACGAAATCTGGACCGAGATCACCCGTGACTATCTCCGGATCCGGCCCCACCCGGAGTGGTCCTGGTGGGCGATGCGGGGCCAGCTGGTGGAAGCGCCCGGGTACATGCTGAATTACGCCTTCGGCGCCATCCTGATCGCCGACCTTCGCGCCCGGCTCGCCGCCATCCACGGCCCGTTCACCACCGGCGACCCCGGCTGGTACCAGTGGGTCGGGCCCCGGCTCTACCGGTTCGGGCTGGCGGTGCCGGCCCGCGAGGTCATCACCCGGTTCATGGGCCGGCCGGTGAATACGGACGCGATACTCGCCGATATGGCGCGCAAATGAGTGCCATCAGCCATCAGCCGTCAGCCTTCAGCGACTGATGGCTGAGGACTGAAGGCTGAGGGCTCTTCTCCTCT
>DATFGC010000216.1:0-6175 GCA_035249765.1 Gemmatimonadales bacterium
TCATTCCCGACAGCGTGATGATGGAGGGCACCGTCCGCAGCTTCGACGAGGCGATGCGGGCCGACATCAAGGAGCGGATTCGCCGCACCGTCGGCTCGATTGCCCAGAGCGCCGGCGCCACCGCGACGGTGGACTTCGGCACCGGGAACAATCCGGTGACTTTCAACGATCCCGCTCTGACCGCCCGGATGCTGCCCACCCTCCAGCGGGTGGCCGGCGGGTCCAACGTATCGGTGGGTGAGCTCTCCACCCCGGCCGAGGATTTCGCGCTCTATCAGCAGAAGATCCCCGGGCTCTTCGTTTTCCTGGGCGGGGTGCCGAAGGATCAGGACCCCGCCGCCGCGCCCCGCAACCACTCGCCCTCCTTCTTCGTGGATGAAGGGGTTCTTCCGCTCGGGGTCCGCACCCTGGCCAGCCTGGCGGTCGACTGGCTGTCCGCAAATCCTTCCCGGCCCTGAGGTGATGGCATGATCCTGCCGGCCTCCCTGCTGGCCCTGGCCCTCCTCCAGCCGGGGCCGGCCTACGACCTGATCATTCGGGGTGGCCGGGTGCTCGACGGCACCGGGAACCCGTACATCTACGCCGATGTCGGGATTCGGGGCGACCGGATCGTCACTCTGGGCGATCTCTCGGCGGCGCGGGCGAGCCGGGTCATCGATGCCCGGGGGAAATACGTCACCCCGGGCTTCTTCACCCTCCACGAGCACATCGAGCCGGCGATTCTGCGGGGTCACGGGACCCTGCCGAATTTCACCAGCCAGGGGTTCACCACCGCGGTGATCGATGCCGACGGGCGCACCCCGGTCTGGCCCCTGACTCGGCAGCGCGATACCCTGAGCCGAATGGGCTCGGCGCTGAACCTGGTGCCCATGGTGGGCCACGGCACGGTGCGCGGGCTGGTGATGGGGCGGGATTTTCAGCGGGCTGCCCGGCCCGACGAAATCGAAAAAATGAAGGCCCTGGTACGGCAGGGCATGGAAGAGGGTGGCTTCGGACTCACCGCCGGACTGGAGTACAGCCCCGGACGGTGGAGCACCGAAGAGGAAGTGCTCGCGCTCGCCAAAATGGTCGCGCCCTACGGAGGGCACTACCAGGCCCATCTCCGCAGCCAGGGCCAGCATCCCAAATGGCAGCTCCCCAGCTCGCCGGAAAAGCCCATCACCAACATCGACGCGGTGCTGGAGACCATCAACATCGCGCGGCTGGCCGGAATCCCCGCGATGATGGATCATCTCCATCCCAAGGGGCCGCGGGAGTGGGGGTCCGGCAGGATCATCACCCAGCTCGCGGACCAGGCCTGGCGCGACGGGCTCCAGGTCTACATCAACATGCATTCCTACGAGGCCTACGACGAAACCATCGTACTGGTCCCGCGCTGGGCGCTGCTGGCCCGGCCGGTGCCGGGACTCGGGCAGTTCGATTCCGATCATCCCGCGGCGGACTACACCGGCCTGCGAGGCACCCTGCGGCGCCGGCTGGCCCATCCCGACACCGCGCGAATCATCCGGCGGGACATCGCCTACGAAATTGACCGGGGCGGCGGGCCCGAAGGCCTGCTCATCATGAATTTCCCCGACAAGTCCCTGGTGGGACAAACCCTGGGCCAGGTCGCGCGGCGCCGGGGCGAGGACCCGGTGGACACCGCCATCTGGATGCAGATGACCGGGTTCGAAGGTCCGGGCGGAGTCGAGTGGCGCGCCTTTGCCGTTTCGCTGCTCGACCTCGAGGAATTCATGCGCAAGGACTACACCGGCGTCTGCACCGACCGAAGCGGCGACACGCCGGAGATGCGGCGGAATCCCTTCGTGCATCCGGGGACCTTCGGCACGGTCCCCCGGCTGATTCGCACCTTCGCGATGGAGCGGCGCACCATCACGCTGCCGCACGCCATCCGCTCCCTCACCGGCCTCCCGGCGCAGATCTTAGGCCTCCGGGACCGCGGCCGGCTGGCCGAAGGAATGTTCGCGGATGTCGTGGTCTTCGATCCCGACCGGATCCGTGACCGTGCCACCTACTTCGAGCCCTTCCAGTACAGCGAGGGAATCAGCCACGTGCTGGTGAACGGGGAGCTGGTGCTCGATCAGGAGAAGCCCACCGCCGCGAAGCCGGGGCGGATCCTCACCCGGCAGCGCCCGGCCCGGCGTCCGTGACCGACGCCGCCCGTCCCGAGCTGGTCCGCAGCATCGGACGCTGGGCCCTCGCCGGCCTGGTGATCAACGGCGTCATCGGCAGCGCGATCTTCGGAATGCCTTCGCTGATCGCGGCCAAGCTGGGCCGCGCGGCACCCTGGGCCTGGCTCATGGCCGCGGTGCTGATCGGGGTGGTGATCGCCTGCTTTGCCGAGGTCGCCTCCCGCTTCCGCGAGGCCGGCGGTCCCTACCTCTACGCCCGGGCCACCTTCGGCCGCTTTGCCGGAATACAAACCGGCTGGATGGCTTACCTGGCCCGGCTCACCGCCTCCGCCTCGGTCGCCAATCTGTTCGTGATCTATCTGGGCGAGTTCTGGCCCGGCACGAGCGGCCGGACCGTCGGGATCGCGGTCCTCGCGATTCTGCTGGGGTCGCTCGCGTTCGTGAATTATCGCGGGGTGGGGCTGGGCTCCCGGGTCAGCACCGTGATTGCCGCCGCGAAGCTGGCCGGCCTCGGGCTCTTCGTGCTGGTGGGCCTGATCTGGATGACCGGCCACGGCGCGGCGGCGGCGCCGGCCGCACCTCCGGGAACCGGGCCCTGGCTCGAGGCGCTGCTGATTCTGGTGTTTGCCTACGGGGGCTTCGAAGCGGCGCTGATGCCGCTCGCCGAGGCAAAGAATCCGGAGCGGGATGCACCGGTCGCCCTGTTCACCGCACTGGCGGTCTCTGCGCTGATCTACACCCTGGTTCAGCTGGTGGTGACCTGGTCGCTTCCCGACGCGGCCAGTCAGGCCCGCCCGGTGGCCGCCGCAGCAAGCGTTTTCCTGGGGCCGGCCGGAGGCGCGCTGATGGCGCTGGTCGCGCTCACCTCAACCTTCGGATACCTGGCCGGCGGCATGGTCAACGTCCCCCGGCTCACGTTCGCGATGGCGGAGCAGCGCGACCTGCCCCGGCCCTTCGCCGCGGTGCACCGGGTCTTCCGTACCCCGCACCTGTCGATCCTCTGCTATGCGGTGGCGACCCTGGCGCTGGCGGCGAGCGGAAGCTTTCTCCGCAACCTGACCCTCTCGGTGGTGGCCCGGCTGATCACCTACGGGCTGGTGTGCGCGGCGGTGCCGGTGCTGCGGGCCCGGGACGGCACGCCCCGCGCCGCGCCACCGGCGCGGTTCCGGCTCCCGGCGGGGATGCTCTTTGCGATCCTGGGCGTCGCCGGGATGGCCGTGATGGCCACCCAGGTCAGCCGGAGCGAAGCGATCGTGATGGTGATCGTGATCGCCCTGGCGAGCCTGCATTGGCTGGTGGTGAGACGTGAGACGTGAGGCTGGGGACTGGGTGTTGGGGGCTGGGGCTTAGGGAGAAGCCTCCCCAACCCCCAACTCCCAATCCCGAACTCCCTAGTCTAGAACAACTCAGCGATCAGGCACCGTGCCGACCCTCCGCCGAGTTTTTCAAATGCGGACAACTCGGTGTGCAGAATCTTACCCTGCCGTTCCAGGATGGCTCGGTCGGACGCCGAGAAATTGCGCCAGGCCTGGGTCGACATGACCCAGAGCGGGGTACCGTCGCCCGCCGAGAGGGCGAGACAGTTCCCGCAGAAATTGGCGGTCTGCTCCTGGCTCAGCGGGAGAATCTTCCGGCCGGTGCTCCGGAGCCGCTCCTCGACCGCCTGGCGTTCTTCCGGCGCCCTGATGGATTCGAGGCAGACCCCGGCCAGACCGTGCCCGATGAACATCAGCACGTTGGTGTGATAGAAGGGCATCCCTCCCCGGTCCACCGCGGTGAACGCCACCAGGTCGTACTCCAGCATCCCGGCCCATTCCCGGGCGAGTGACAGCTCGGTCCTGGGTGAGAGGGCGGCGTAGGCCACCCGCGCCTCGTGATCCAGCACCAGGCTGCCGGTGCTCTCCAGGAAGCGCTCCTGCTTCTCGTTGGGTGAAAGGTCCACCAGCCGGGGGTAGGCCGGCTGGAGCAGGTCGATCAGGTCAGTGCGCCGCTCGTTCCGCCGGTTTTCCGCCAGCAGGGGGTAGAGTACCAGGGTTGCGGGCGTGCTCCCCTCGGCCGGATGGGTGGAAAACCAGTTGTTGCAGAACGGCGCGTCCGGGCTGGTGGCGAGGCTCCGCGCCAGGGTCACGGTCACTCCGTGGGAAATCAGCAGATCTCTCAAGGCGTGGTGCTGCTCTACCGCCAGCGCGGAGAGCACCGCCTCTTCCTCGGGGGGTGGGGCGCTCTGGAAGGCGTTGGTGGCTTCGGTCTCCCGATTGAAACGGAAATTCACCGGCTCGATCAGCAGGGCGTGCGCGGCAGCACGCGCGTGAGAAGAGGCCGGCATCAACGCGGCTGGTACCTGGGATATGCGGGATACGCCATGGGCGGCCCAAGCATAACGAGGTTCGTTCCCGCGCGTCCAGGCAGCGGACCGTGGATGTTCTCCCAGGGCCGCCAGAACTCACAGGTAGACTCGGCCTGCTTGAGCCGCCCGGCCCACCACCCTGCCGGCGAGCGGCAGCGCCCGGTGGCGGCGTGACGGGGGGTGTGGGCCGCGCCGGCCGCACGATCGGCGATCCGTTCCCCTTCCCACCAGCGGCAGGTCGCGCAGCGGCGGGTGGACCCCAGGAAGGAGAGCATCCGGCAGGATGCCGGAGCGGTATCAAAGAAACCTCAAATCGGTGAGCGGTAAGCAGTGAGCGGTAAGCGGTGGTCCCGCTCACCTCTCACCGCTTACCGCTCACCGCCTCAGAACCCAATCTTCACGCCGACCGCCACCACCGGGTGCAGCTTGAGGTACGACTTGTCCTCGATGTCCGCCCGCACCTCCGCCAGCTCCTGGGCGACGTTGGCGTCGAACTGGGCCTTGGCGGCCCCGGTGAGCGGGGTCTGACCGACCAGATCCACCCGCGGCGTGCCGGTGAATCCCACGCCGAGGTCGAAGAGCAGGGCCACCCGGCCCCGCCCGGCAAAGCCGAGCCCCAGGTAGGGCGCGGTGGAGCGGAAGTCCACCGTGCCGAGCAGGGAGCCCACTTCCTCGGGAGTATACGTGGTGCCCCCGATGTCGATGTTCTGGTTGAGCCGGGCGGTGAGGGTTCCCTCGTTCCCGTTGACGAGCAGGCCACCGGAGAGGTGGAACGCGCCGCCCATCGGGAAGACGTCGAGGATCACGGTGGCGTTTTCGAAGTGCGGGGTGGCGGTGTAGTCGATGTTCTCGATGGTCGCGTCGCGGGAGAACTGGAGGTAGTTCCCCCCGGCCCGAACCCCGAGATTACGATTGATCCGGTAGGACGCCTCGACCCCGATTCCGAGGGTGGACGCCCGCGCGGCGACACCGAACTGGGCCTGCAATCCGCCCGGAGCGAGGAGGGCCAGTAGCAGCCCGAGGGGGGTGCCAAGGCGGAGGGTGGCAGTTTGCGGTTGCATTTCTTGCGATCCTGGAAGGAGTTGGGTGTTGGGAGTTGGGGATTGGGGGGGAACAGCCCCAACCCCCATCTCCCAGCTCCTAATCCCGTTTCCAGAGGCAAACCCGGGGCCAACCCCTACATCTCTCCCGGCAGCGGGAGGGCGACCAGTACGGCGGTGGCGGCCAGGAGGAGGATTCCCAGAAACAGCTCCCGGACGCTGCTCCGCCGCAGACGGGTCTCCCCGGCCGGGTGGGTCAGGGAAGGCTGCACCACCCGCCAGTTGTAGAAGCCGATGGCTGCCACCCCGGCCAGGGCGAGCAGCTTGATTGCCAGGGCTGTTCCGTAGCTGGTGTCGAACAGCTGGAGCGGCCAGCGCCATCCCAGGTACCGGATGGCCAGCCAGACTCCGAGCCCGATGGCGAGCGGCCCGAATACCAGCGCCCGGCGGGAGAAGTCGGCGACCAGGGTGCGCACCATCCTGGGTCGCTCCTCCGCCGAGAGCCCCCGGCACGCCGCGAGCCCGGCGAGCAGGAGGACGGCGAGGCCGCCCAGCCAGAACCCTCCCGCCCAGATGTGCGCCGCGTTGATGAGCACACCGAACTCGCCGCCCCGTTCGGTCCAGGCCTGCGGCTCGCTGGCGTGACGCAGCCGCTC
>DATFGC010000217.1:0-4596 GCA_035249765.1 Gemmatimonadales bacterium
AGCCCGAGCGGACTGCCCCCCGCGGTGAGCTTCACCTCCGTCTCCGATCCGATCACCGCCCGGATGGTGCCGAGCTCGGTATCCACCACCGAGGGGATATTGAATTCGCCGTTCATGCTCCGCCCGGCGCAGGGGCGCCACCAGCGGGTCTGGATCTGCACCGTGGGCGAGACCTGAAGGTGGTTCTGGGGGTCGAACGAGCAGACGTCGAAAGCCTTGCGGGGCAGGGCGGCGGCCGAGAGCTCGAGGAGTACGCCGGGCAGAGAGAGCAGCGAGTCCACCTGCCGGGCCCGCAGCGATTGAAGACGGGCGATGCCCGAGGTGGCCTCGCGCCGCGCCGCAGCGGAATCGAACGCCTGCATCGCGCCGGCAAAGGCGCGCTGCTCCGCGGCGTCGAGACCGGAGACTTCGGCGAGTGCTTCGTCGAGGTACCGGTTCTCCGCCAGCAGCCGGGATTTCCACCCGGTCCCCGACAGAGCGTCCAGCAGCCGGGCCTGGGCCGGCCCGGTGGAGTAGAAGCGGAGCCGGAAGGACTGGGTGAGGTTGGCGGTGAGCCGCGCCAGCCGCCGGGTTTCCTCGCCGAGGCTTCCACGAGCCGCGGCGCGCCACTGCGCCGGCAATGCGGCGTCGGAGGCCTGGAGCTCCAGGGTCCGCAGCAGGACATACTCGGCCAGGCCTTCGTTCAGCTCGCTGGCGCGATCGAACTCGGCAAAACTCCCGTCCAGACGGCGGTGCCGGGCCCGCCGGACCGCCACGAACTCCCGGGCCAGCTCGCGCTTCCGGGTGCGACTCGAGGTCTCCAGCGCCGCCGCCAGGATCCGTCCCTCCAGCGCAAACAGGGTCTCGTTGGATTCACTGAACACCGGATAGGTGGCGACGTAGTAGGAGTTCTCTCCCTTGCCGAACTTGAGGCCGGGACGGGCCGAAGCCCGCTGGAAGACATGAAAGGCCTCGTGGAACAGGGTGGCCAGCAGGTAGGCCGGGTCTGCAGTTCCGATTACCACTTGCGCCACATTGCGCCCGGCCAGCTCGCTTGCGGTGCTGGCCGCCCCGAGGGCGCCGCTCTCCTGCCAGGCCGCGCCGGGGAGCGCCGGAACGACCGAATACTGCGGAGGCAGCGGACCCTGCCAGTTGAACAGGAAGCTGCCCTGGCCCGGCAGCACGAACAGAGCGGGCATGGTGTCGGGGCGGAAGCGGGGCCAGAGCTCGGGGCCGTACGCGCGTCCCAGCCGTACAGCGTGCCGGGCGACGCTGTCGAGCAGGGCTCCGGTATCCAGCGGAGGCTGTGCGGCCGCGCGACTGCCCAGCGCGCCCAGGGCTATAACGACATATGTAGTTGTAACTCGCATGAAGGGGCTCCGGAGCAGCAGGTCCATGATTCAGCCGGTCAGGGGGTTGTGACGGGGCGGGCCTGCCAGGTGATACCGCCCCGGGGGGTGAGGCGCAGCGAGAACGCGGCTGCGCCCTCTCCGAGCTCGAGCCGGGAGCCGCGCTGCCGCACCCGGCTCGCGGGAACCGGCCGGCCGTCGAGGGTGGCATCGATCACCCGGCCCCGCTCGACGGTGAGCGTGAAGACCCCGGCCGGGTCTCTCCCCCGGATAAGGTAGGGGCCGGCGGGAGGTTGGGCCTGTTCCAGCCGCGGTGCGAACGCGGTGACCGCCCCGAACAGCAGCACCACGGCGGCGCCGCAGGTCAGGACCTGAATCCTGGGCCGGTGGGAGCCAACCGGCGAGAGCAGGCGGCGCACCCGCCGGAGGGTCAGCGAGTCGGCGTTCGCCATCGTCGGCGCCAGGCCGGCCGGCCCCGGCCGGAGCCAGCCGGCCACAGTGGCCAGCGCCGAGGCCAGGGCACGCCCCGATCCGATGACCCGGGCCGCGCGGTCGTCACAGAGACATTCGGAGAGCTCGCGAAGCCGGGCGGCGGCGAGCCGGTTGAGCGGCTGAAAGAAGAAGATTCGGGCGGAGAGCGCGGCCAGCCAGCGCCAGACCTGGTCGTGGCGCTCCAGGTGGGCGGCCTCGTGGGCAATCACCGCCTGGAGCTCGGCCGGCGACAGCTCGAAGAGGGCGCGCTCCGGGAGATAGATCTCCCCCCGCAGCACCAGGGGCACCTCGATGGCCGGCGAAGCGGTTACAAGGATGCCCCTGGTTCCCCTGACCGGCAGCGGTCGGCCCGCGGCGCCCCGGAGCAGGGCGCGATGAGACCGAACCAGCCGCAGTACGCCGAGGCTCGCGACCCCGAGCCAGATCGCCAGAATCAGGGCCGGCCAGGGAATTACCAGCCCGGCCGCCGAGAGCATCCCGCCGGGATGATCCAGCGCCAGGGCGATCGGCCGGCGCCCCCAGCCATCGTAGATCAGATCGGTCAGCCAGGGCGAGACGAGCGACAGCACCAGCGCGGCGCGCCACACCCGCTCGGCCGCGGCGGGACGATCGAGCACCCGGGTTGCGAGCCAGGCCAGCCCCAGCAGCAGCGTGCTGTGGATCCCGTAGGTGGCCAGGAAGGCGAGCAGCGCGCTCATCGGGTCTTGCGCTTCCGGGCCCGCGAACCTTTGAGCAGCTCGTGGATCTTCGCGATGTCGGAGGCGGAGACGTCGCGCTCGGCGAGGAGATGGCTCACCACCTCGCCGGGATCGCTCCGGAAGAGGGAACGCACCAGCCCGCCCAGCATGGTCCGCCGCACCTGGCGTTCACTCACCGCGGCGCGATACACCAGGGCGCGGCCCTCGCGCCGGTGGCTCACCGCGCCGCGCTTCTCGAGCCGGGCCAGCAGGGTAGCGACCGTGGTGATGGCCAGCGGCCGGGACCGCGACAGGATCCGGTGGACCTCCGCCGGGGTGGCTTCGTGCCGGTCCCAGAGCACCCGCATGACCGCAACCTGCAGCTTGCTCAAGTCCATGGCGCGAAACTACAGTTGTCGTTTGACGGCGTCAAGTCGCCGCCGTTCTGCTTCTCGGCTGCCGGCGTCCGCCGGGATGCTGGCGGTGCAGCGCCGCACCCGCTCAGCCGGTCAGCGGGGCTCCACCCGCCACCACCACTGGGTCGCCAGCGCCCGCTGGCGGGGCCAGATCTCCTTCAGGGTATCGGCCTCGTAGAGCCTCCCGTTCTTCATCACATACCGGATCGAGGTCGAGTTCTCCAGCTTCTCCAGCGGGTTCAGGTCGAGCACCTGGAGGTCAGCCAGCTTGCCGGGCTCGAGCGAGCCGATGTCCTTCGCCAGCCCGATGGCGTCGGCCCCGTGCAAGGTGGCCGCCCGGAGCGCGTCGTGCGGCTTCATTCCGCCGCTCCCGATCATCCAGAGCTCCCAGTGCACCCCCAGGCCCTGGACCTCGCCGTGGGAGCCGAGTCCCACCCGGCCCCCGGCCTCCACCAGCTTGGTCAGCTGCTCCGCGTGCAGGGGATACACGAACTGATCCTTCCGGCTGAACTGGGTGCTCTTCCACTTGTCCAGCTCATCGTGGGGCGTGAAGTAGCGGAGCCGCTGCTCCTGGTCCACGTTGGCGGGCCGGGTGAGATAATCCCCCAGCCCGGAAGGCCCGCCGTAGCTCACGATCAGCGTGGGCGTGTAGGTAATTCCGCTGAACTTCTCCAGCTCCACCACGTCCCGATAGAACGGGCTGATCGGAAGCGAGTGCTCCAGCCCGGGATAACCGTCCTGCATCAGGGTCAGGTTCATGGTGAAGTTGCTGCCGCCCTCGGTCGTGGTGGTGAGCCCGAGCTCCCGTGCGGCCATGATGACCCACTGGCGGACCTTCCGGTCGCCCGCCATGTACTGCTTGATGGTCTGGGTGTTGTAGTGGTCGGCATAGCGACGCAGCACGTCCCTGGCATCCTCCAGGCTCCTGATGTTGTCCGAGGAGAACACGCCGGGGCCCGTGGAGTAGAGCCGGGGCCCGATCAGCTCCCCGATCTCCATGAGGTCGGTGTAGGACAGCACGTCTTCGGTCGAGGTCTGGGGATCCCGCTGGGTGGTGACCCCATAGGCCAGCTGGGCCAGGAACTGGGACACCTGGCTCCGGTGCACTCCCCAGGCCACCCAGGTGTGGGCATGAATGTCCACATAACCCGGGAGGATGGTCTTGCCGGTGAGGTCCACAATCCGCGCGTCGGGCGGCACCGGCACGCTGCCCCGGGCGCCGACCGCCACGATCCGGTTGTCCCGCACCACCAGGTCGGCCGCCTCGATGACCTCGTCGCCCTTCATGGTGATGACCCGCGCGCCCCGGAGGACCACGGTGCCGCGGGGCTTGTCCTTGGGAACCCGGATCCGGACATCGGCGCGGGCGGCTTCGTAGGCCCGGGCCGGCCTGGCTGCGCGGGCCGCATCCGCCGAATCGGGCTTGGGCGCGCCGGGACGGGCCCGCTCCCGGGCCCGGGATGCCGAATCGGCGACCAGCGAATCGGCCAGAGCGAGATCGTAGCGGAACAGGCTCCGGCCGATCGAGTAGTACGCCGTCCGGCCGTCCTCGCTCCACCCGATGAAGTCGCCGCCCACCCGGGTGAGCCGCCAGGTCGGCATCGCCGAGGAGGCACTCACCGAGACCGCCGGGGCTTCCTCGCCGCCCACCGGGGGCACCGTGATCATGAACACGTTCTTGTT
>DATFGC010000218.1:0-6925 GCA_035249765.1 Gemmatimonadales bacterium
GGGAGGCCACGGAGCTCCTCGCCGAGGTCGCCGCGATTCGCGCGGAGATCGTGGGGTTCGCGGCCGATGCCCTCGAGACGCCCGGTGCGATTCACCCCAGCTTCCTCCCCAGCGCCCACAACCTGCTGCACTACCTGGAACTGCGGCAGCGGGATCGCCGCCCGCTGCAGCAGCGCCTCGCAGAGCTCGGACTCTCGTCGCTGGGACGCGCCGAGTCTCGGGTGCTGGCGACACTGGATGCGGTAATCCGTGCCCTGGCCGAGCTGGCCCAGGCACCGATGCCACCGCTGGAGGAAGAGGACCACCCGCTGGATTTTGCCGAAGGGCAAGCGCTCCTGGCTGGCCATACCACCGATCTGCTGGGCGAGTCGCGCCCCGACCGGCCGGTCCGGATCATCGTGACGATGCCCACCGAGGCCGCCGGCGATCCCGGTCTCGTGCACCGGCTGCTCGAAGCCGGGATGGATTGCCTGCGCATCAACTGCGCCCATGACGACGCCGAGGCGTGGGGCGCGATGATTCGCCACTTGCGCCGCGCCGAGCAGGCACTGGGCCGATCCTGTCGCGTCGCCATGGATCTGGCCGGTCCCAAGCTGCGCACCGGACCAGTGGAACCCGGGCCTGAGGTCGTCAAGGTGCGGCCGCACCGGGATCCGCTCGGCCGCGTGGTGCAACCGGCCCGGGTCTGGCTCACCGCCGATCCGGATCGGTTCCCCCCTCCCACACCCGCCGACGCCGTCCTGCCGATCGATCCGCGGCTGCTGCGGGAGTCCGATCTCGGCGAAGACCTCCGCTTTGTCGACAGCCGGGAGGCGCGGCGTCGTCTGACCATTGTGGACATCACCCGCGACGGCGTCTGGGCCGAGGCGAACCGGACGGCCTACCTGGTGCCGGGGATGAAACTCGTCGTCGACCGCCAGCGTTCACTTCGGGTCGGTGCCATCCCACCCCGGGAAACCGTCCTGCGGCTGGCTCTGGGCGACAGCCTGGTGCTAACCCGAGATGAGGCGCCGGGGCGCCCGGCGACCCGGGACAGCCAGGGTCAGCTCCTCACCCCTGCGACGATCGGTTGCACCTTGCCCGAGGTGTTCGAGGACGTGGAGATCGGCCAGCGGATCCTGTTCGACGATGGCCGTATTGCCGGCGTGATCGAGGCGGTGCTAGCCGACCGGGTGCGAGTCCGGATTACCGAGACCCGGCGCGGCGGCGACCGGCTGCGGGCCGACAAGGGCATCAACCTTCCCGACAGTCGACTCCGGATCCGACCTCTTACCGACAAGGATCTGGAGGATCTGCCATTCATCGCGGAGCACGCCGATCTGGTCGCGCTGTCATTCGCCAGCGAAGCGGGCGACCTGCGCGCCCTGCGGCAGCGGCTGGCCGGCCTCGGCGCACGGCGGCCGGCCCTGGTGCTCAAGATCGAGACCAAGCGGGCCTTCGAGAATCTCCCGGGCCTGCTGCTCGCGGCGATGGAGGAACCGACCACCGGGGTGATGATTGCGCGGGGCGATCTCGCGGTGGAGTCCGGCTTCGAGCGGCTGGCCGAGCTCCAGGAGGAGATTCTCTGGATTTGCGAGGCAGCCCACGTGCCGGTCATCTGGGCGACCCAGGTGCTGGAGACGCTCGCCAAGACCGGGATGCCGTCCCGGGCCGAGATCACCGACGCGGCCATGGCACACAGGGCCGAGTGCGTCATGCTGAACAAGGGTCCCGAGATCGTTGCGGCGGTGGAGGCTCTGGACGACATCCTCCGCCGTATGGGCGCCCACCAGGCGAAGAAGAGTCCCCTGCTGCGCGAGCTGCGGCTCGCTTCGGCCTTTAAGGGCCGCCCCGACTAGCGAATCGTTGGCCCTGGTGCTGATTTGCCAGAAGAGAGGCGGCGTGTCACCGGGGCGGGGTGTTGGACAGGTGACGGTGCAGCACGGTGAGGGCCAGGCCCACGACGGCGAGGCCGGCCAGCCCGACGCCAACCATCAACCCGTACTGGCGATGCAGGAAGCCGCTGCCCAGCATGACCGCCGCGATCGCGATCGGCAGCTCCGCCGCGCCCAGAGCGAGCAGGTACCTGGCCAGAGGATAGCGCACCGTCCCCAGCACATACGCGGGAATCTCCGACTGGAGCGCGAGCTGAAACAGGAACACCAGCCAGATCGGGGCCTGGGCCGTGATGCGCTCCGCGAAGTGCCGGACCCGGGCCGCACCAGCCAGGCGGCGCGCGACCGGGCCGCCCAGATACCGGCCGATGGCGTACCCCCCGATGCCGCCGGCGAACCAGCTGACCCACAGGAGCAGCACGGTGACGGCGGGGCCCCAGTGATGCACCGCCACCGGCACCAGGACCACGCTGGAGACGAACGCCAGCATGGCCGACAGCGCCGCCAGGCCGACGAAGGCCACGACGCCCCAGGCCGGATGATCGGCGATCAGGCCCGCCAGGGAAGTGACCGCCCGCTCGGAGACCCGGTGCAGCGGGGCCGAACCCGCCACCACGATGGCGAGGACGATCAGCAACGCCAGCACCACCAGGGTCCGCCGGTGGGCGGGCCGCGCCGGTGCGTTCACCTGAGAGGCACCGTCGCCGCCTTTCCCGCTTCACCGATATAGACCACCAGCAGTCGTGCTCGCGCGGTGCTGCTGGCGTTGCGCGCGAGGTCGTGAACCGTGCCCGGCCCCTCCCACCAGCTTTCCCCCGCTTTGTGAGTCTGCGCGGAGCCGCCGTCGAATCGGTTCTCCACGGTTCCTTCCAGGACATACGCCAGCACGGCCACGTCGTGCCGGTGCCGGGGGGCCTGGGCACCGGGCGCGAGCTCGATGACGGCCGCCTGGACATTCCGGAAGTCGCCCGGGGGCAACGCCTGCTTGATGAGATCGGTACGAGTGACCGGCCCGGCGGCAGGCTGCTGTGGGGCCCTCACCGGGCCAGCCGCCTCGATCAGCCGCTTGAGCACGCCGTCCACGGCGTTCCCCCGAATCCACCGCAGCACCACCACCATGTCGTAGTCGGGCAGGACGCACACGGCGTTGGTCCCGTTCCCCAGGTGACAGAACGTGCCCTCGGGCGCGCTGGGCCACTGGCGCCGCCCGGTGTTGAGGAAATAGTTCATGAACCCGTAGGTCGGCTGCGGGCCGGTCGGCGTCAGCGCCTGCGCGATCCACGCCTCCGAGAGAATCCGCCGGTCGCCCCACCTGCCCCGGTTGAGTGTCAGCAGCCCGAAGCGGGCCTGATCCCGCGCGCTGATCCACATCCCGCCCCCCCAGTGCGCCCCGCCCCCCACCGAGAGCATGGGCCGGCCCTCGATCTCCACCGTCGAGTTCCGGTAACCATGCCACTCCCAGCTGTTGCTGGCGCCGATCGGGTCCATCACCAGCTCCCGGAGCACCTCGGGCAGCGGCCGCTTCCAGACCCGGAGCAGCGCCAGCGCGAGGGCGTTCACCCGGACGTCGTTGTACTTGTACGAGGCGCCGGGCTCGTTGCGCACCCGCTTCTTGTATTCCTCGATCGGAGTATTCGCCGGGGGCCGGTCCGACCAGTCGGGCTTGCTCCAGAGGGTGCCTTCCCAGTCGCTGGTCTGCCGGAGCATATGATCCCAGGTGATCTTCGCGTTGTGCGGCGAGTCGAATTCCCCGGTCTTCACCAGGTCCCCCACCTTGGCATGGAGATCGGGAATCAACTTCCGGTCCCAGGCCAGCCCGGCCGTGCTGGAGAGGAAGCTTTTGGTCACGCTGAAGGTCAGGTCCACCCGGTCCGGCTCGCCCCATTCCGCCACGATATATCCGTTCTGGACGATGATCCCGGTCATGTCGCCGCGGGGCTTGAAGGGGCCGAGCGGCTCGGGCAAAGGCTCCCGGCCGAAGGCGCTCTCCCAGTGGGCCTTTTCCAAGTCGCGGGTGGTGCCGCTCTCCGCTGCCTTGGCAAAGGCAATTGCCGAATCCACCAGCGCGGGATTCAACCCCACCTCGGAGGGCGCCTTCCGGGCCCAGTTGCCCTTGGGCGGGAAGTAGGAAACTTCCGCCGGGGTGGGCCGAGCCGGCACCGACTCGACAATGAGCCGGAGCGCACTGCGCAGGTTCTGGGCGCCGATCCGCGCCCCGGGGAAGTGCCCGTGCCGCACCACCACCAGATCGAGTGAGGGGACCACGTAGGTCTCCTGGCCTCCCGCCCCCCGGAAGGCGAAGGCATCGCGGGGCAACGGCCAGGTGCCCCGGGCATTGACCCAGACCATCCCACCGTAGCTCGAGTCGGCCCAGGCCGGGGCCGGCTGGGACACCAGGTTGGTCCACCCCGGGGGCAGCAGCCGCTCGCCGTTCCAGACCCCGTCGTTCAGGTAGAGCATGCCGAGCCGGGCCCAGTTCCGCGAAGTGCCGTAGTCGTAGCCGGAGAGGAGGAAGTTGCCGTAGGGGTCGGTCTCCAGCACCTGGCGGCGGATGCCGATCTTGTCGAACAGGGTCCGCTGGGGCCAGGTGAGGTACTCCTCGCCCCGCTTCCGGACCGCGTCCCGGATCAGGAGCCCGAGGGTCATCACGTCCACGTTGCGGTAGCGGCCCAGGCTGTTCGGCGCGAACTGGGGCTCGCGGGTCACCGCGAACTGGAAGGCGTCGATCGCGCCGGTATAGATGAGGTCGTGGTCGTGGTAGCCGGGGCGGTCCTCGGGGCTGCCTCGGCTGAACCGGAGCCCGCTCGACATCCGGAGCAGATCGATCACCCGGATCTTTGCCCGCGGGTCGCCGGGGGTCTTCCGCCATTCCGGTACCGGCGCCGGATCCTCCAGCTTGAAGGCGCCCTGGTGCACCAGCATCCCGATCAGGGTGCCGGTGATGCTCTTCCCCATCGACCAGCTCTCCAGCTGCATGTCCCGGTGGGCGCCGTTGGCGTACCGTTCCGCCACGATGCGGCCCCGATGCACCACGACGAAACCGGCCGTAAGTCCGGCGGGGTTGGCAAAGGCGGAGTCGGTGGCCTGCCGGAGCTTGACGGTATCGAGACGCTCGTCGAGCGGTGTGTCGGGCAGGAGTTCGCCCATCGGCCACGGGGTCGTGGCGGGGTCGGGCAGCTGCGAGCGCACCCGGACCGGCGTGAAAAACACGCTGTCCCTGCCGGGCTGGTGAATGACGCAGCCCTGGTCGCCGTAGAGCTTGGCTTCCCGGGTGATTCGGCCCGCCAGGGTGAGCCGAACCAGCTTCCGCTGCCGGTCCACGTGGAAGGTGGTCAGCGAGTCGAGCTTTTCCCTCAGGAAATAGTCCGCGACATGGGCCCGCGCCTCGGCTGAATCGCGGCCCGAGACGAACAGCGCGGAGCAGAGGACCTTGGCGGTGCCCGCGACCTTCCAGCTGTCGGGGTCATTGGGCGGCATGCCGGGCTGGGCCCGGAGCGGGGCCGACGCCGCCGAGGAGACGAAGGCAGCAAGGGCAAGCCGTGCTGCGCCTGGAATCCGCTTCATTGGACCCTCCGTGCGATGGCGATGCGCTTGGGCCCGCTTCCCAGCTCGAATTGCATATTGCTGAGCACCTTTCGTGACTGGACATCGATCGCGGCGACCGCGTGCGAGAACCAGAGGCTCACGAAGAGCACCCGGCCGTCGGGCCGCATCGCGAACCAGTGGGGGAAATGGCCGGTGCGGATCTGGGCGACTTCCGTCATGTCCGAGAGCCGGACCACCCGGATAAGGTCGTTGATGTCGTCACAGAGCCAGAGCTCCCGCCCGCCGTTGGCGATCTGAAGCGCGTGGGTCCAGGTGTCGCGGTACGGCTGGGGCATCCCCTCGGGGAGGGCGCCCAGCTCGATCCGCCGGGTCACCCGCCGGGCCACCGGGTCCACCACCACGAAGCCGAGCAGATTGGAGAGCGCGGCGTAGATGGTCTTGCCGTCTTCGGAAGGTTCCAGGGGACGCACCCCGGCGGCGGTCGGGATGACGTGCAGCACGGTCTGGGTCGCCGGATCGATGACCACGATCCCGGTGCCGAACTGGGCCCCGACGTAAATCCGGGTGCCATCGGCCGAAGTGTAGGCATCGTGCGGACCCGCGGGGGACGGGAGCAGCTTGACCAGCTTGAGCGGATCGAGCTGCACCACCGCGATCTTGCTGTCTCCCCGGAGCGGCACGTAGGCAAAGCGGCCGTCCCGGGTCAGGGTCATCTGGTTGGGGTCGTTGCCGATCGGGATCTGCCCGGTGATCCGGCCGGTGCGCGCGTCGACCACTTGGAAGTTGCCGGTCTTGTCGCTGGCCAGATACACCGTGGACCCGTCCGCCGAAATCGCCAGCCCGTGTGGCTTGGGATCAACCTTGATCCTGCGCAGCTCGCGGTAGGTATAGGGGTCCATCTCGACCAGCTGGTCCGAGTCGCCCAGGGTGACCCAGAGTGAGAGATCGCTGGACTGGGCGGGGAGACGGGCGGCGACCAGCAGGGCGGCCAGGGTGGGCAGTAGTTTCATTCCGGCTCCGGATGCGGGCGGTACGCAGGGAGAGTACGCCCGCACGCGGGCGCTCCGCAATCCGGGGGGAGGTCCTCAGGCCGTGCATGACTGCCGCGACGCCACGTCGCCCATGGTATGAACCCGGACGTTCTCGTCATCGGCGCCGGCGTCGCGGGCCTTGCGGCTGCGCGCGACCTCTCGCAGGCAGGCCGCACCGTCGCCCTGCTGGAGGCACGGGGCCGGATCGGCGGGCGGGTCCACACGCTGCACGACCCGGCCTGGGGGCTCCCGGTCGAGCTGGGCGCCGAATTCCTGCACGGGACAGCCGATGACACCATGCGGGTCGCGAGGGCGGCGCGGCTGGTGGTGGACCGGCTGCCCGATCACCACTACTACACCCGCAACGGCACCCTGGCCACCAACCGCGACCTCTGGGCGACGGTCTCCCGCATCGGCAAGGACATCGCCCGCAAGCTGGCCCGCTCCCGGGCCGGCGACTTTTCCATGGCGGAG
>DATFGC010000219.1:0-2792 GCA_035249765.1 Gemmatimonadales bacterium
ATCTGCCACTGATCCTCGCGGTGATAGAAGTCCTCGGGCGCGACCATGTGGTACGTGGTGTACATGGTGGTCTGGGCCCGGTAGAGATCGTCCGGGTACCGGAGATGGGCCCGGAGGTCGGCCGGCATACTGTCCAGCGGCGCGAAGATGCCCGGGAAAATCCGGGCCCAGGTCCGGATCAGCGGATCGTCCGGCGCGCTCAGATACGCCCGCACCGAGCCCTGGTAGGCGTCCACCACCACCTTGACGCTGTTCCGCATGTAGCTGGTGTTGTCGCCCAGCCGCTGGGCATAGGGATAGCCCGACGTCGAGGTGTAGGCGTCGAGGATCCACTGCAGGGTGCCGTCGGCACCGAGCACCATGTAGGGGTCCCGGTCGAATTCGAGAAACGGGAGCGCCTTCCGCGCCCGGGCCCCGATTTCCCGGTGAAACAGCACCCGGCTCTCCGCGGTGATGTCCTGGGAAAACAGAATCTTGGAGGAGCGGAACCGCGCCGCCAGCAGCGTCCGGCGCAACATCCCGCCGACCGGAATCCCGCCGGATCCCTGGTAGGCCGCGTACACATTGGCCTCGCCCGACGGATGGTCGAACTCCCGCTGCCGGGTGTTCACGAAGACGTACTCGTTGGCGAGCTCGCCGTAGTAGATCTGGGGCCGGCGAATCGGCAGCGCCACGCTGGAGGCGGGCGGCAGGTCCTGGATGAAGAGCACCGGGAGACCCTCGGTGGTCACCTGATTGACCGGAGCGAGGGTAATGCCCATGCCGTGGGTGAAGGTCAGGTGCTCGTTGATGAAGGTGCGGGTCGGCAGCGAGGCGACGTTGAGCTCCCGCGGGGACAGCAGGACCTGCCGGTACTTCCCGTCGATCCAGTAGCGGTCGTCGTCCACCGAGATGAAGTCGTAGTAGGTCCGGATCTCCTGGAGCTGGCCGAAGGTCTGGAGCAGCGGCTCCCGGTCCCAGAGCCGCACGTTCTCGATGGTGGCGGTGTTGGCCCGGAGGTCGGCGACGGTGAGGTCAGCCTCGCCGTCCAGCTCCCGGGTCTCCACGCTGTCCAGCCCCCAGGCCTGCCGGGTGGCCGCGATGTGATTCCGCAGGTAGGGGGTTTCCCGGGTCAGCTCGGTCGGCGCCACGATGAACTTCTGCATGAAAAGCGGAAACGCGCCCCGGCCCAGGACCACCGCACCCAGGTACCCCAGCACCGCAATGAGACCGTAGCGATCGAGGCGCCGGCGCCCCGCCCCGACCAGCACCAGGACCGCGGCCGCCAGGGCGAGGATCGCGGTGATCCGGATCGCCGGCAGCCGGGCATGGAGGTCGGTGTAGCTGGCCCCGACCAGCGGACCGGTCGTCGAATACAGCAGGCTCGGGGCATCCACGAACCACAACCGGACTGCGGTGAGCGCGAACATCACCGCCATGAGGATGGCCAGGTGCCGCCCCGCGCTGGGCTCGATCCGGAGCTGGCGGGGAAGCACCACAATGTCCCCCCGGACGTAATACAGCGGAACCAGGAGCAGCAGGGTGAGACCCGCGAGTCCCGAAAGGAGTCCCAGCGCGGCGGCCACCCCCGGGAGGGTGAAGATGTAGTACCCCACGTCCCGCCCGAAGATCGGATCGGTCACCCCGAACGGCGTCCGGTGAATCATCCGGAGCACCAGGGTCCAGCCCGCGGTCCCCGCCAACCCGGCCAGCGTCCCCACCACCAGGGCGATGGGGAGGGACGCCCGCCGCAGCCCGGAGGTGAGGTCCACCCGCTGAGCCGAGTCGCCGATCCGGAAGACGGTCGGGTTGGGTACCACCCCCCGCTGGGCCACCCGGAGGTTGACCCAGAGGACCAGCGCGGTGAGCCCTCCGACCCCCAGGAAGAGCAGGAGCCGGGTGGTGAGCTCCCGGGTGAAGACCACCTGATAGCCGATTTCCCGGAACCACCACCAGTCGGTCAGCAGGGTGGTGAAGGTCGGGAAAAAGAGCGCCACCAGGGCTACGACCAGCAGCGCCAGCGACAGCCTGGAACGGAACACGGGGCTACCTCCTGGCATGGAGCATCGCGGCAAAGGGCTGGAAGTCAAGGTTGGGTCTTGACCGACTATCGGTCTCTCGCCACAGTTATAGGGCGGATTCCCGCACCCTTCCCCCCTTGGAGGCTCCATGAGACGGTTCGCGGTTCCGATGGTTCTCGGCGCGCTCGCTATGACTGCGGTCACGTCGCGGGCGGAGGCGCAGCCCAACATCTTTTTCGGAGGAGGCCCATCATTCGCGACCGGGGACTTCGGCGACGTCGCGAAGAACGGATGGCTCCTGCAAGGCGGGATCGGACTGGACATCGGCTCGCGAGGCCTGTTTATCGAGGCGGAAGGCTTCTTCGGAAGCCACTCGCACGAGAATCTCATCAATCCCAACGCCAAGGAAAAAACCAACATCATCGCGTTCATGGGCGCGCTGGGCTACAGCTTCGGGGCCGATGACGCCAAGGTAAGCCCCTACGTCCTGGCGGGCGTCGGAATGCTGGGGCAGCAGTTCCGCACCGACGTGGACGCGGACGCGGATCTGGAACAGACCGAGAACGAATTCGGATACACCGGTGCGGTCGGGCTGAGCTTCCGGCTCAACGAAAAGGCCAGGTTCTGGGTCGAGGCCCGTTACCTGGGCGCCTCCGGCATAGGGCTCATCCCGCTCGCGGCCGGCGTCTCCATTACCCTGGGCGGCGGCGGCGGCGGGATGTAGTCGGGGCGAGGCGGCGGAAGCCGCAAAGTCATTGCGAGGCGGCGGAAGCCGCCGAAGCAATCTCAAAA
>DATFGC010000220.1:0-4314 GCA_035249765.1 Gemmatimonadales bacterium
GGAGGGCGTGCAGCGCTTCCAGGCGCTCCAGTCGTCCGGCATCCCCCGAATCCACCGGCGGGCTGGACCGGCGCCGGGCAGCCGTTAACGGCGGGATGTGGGCATGCACCGGGAACGCCGCGAGGATCCGGCCCGCCGCCAGCCGCTCGGCCCGCCGGAGCCGGGGGCGAGCCCACCGCGCGATGGCGGCCAGCACCGGGTCGGGCGCGAATCGAAATCCGGCGTGGACCCGGAGGGCGCCGCGGCGGGTGAGAGTCACCAGCACTCGGCTGTTGGTGTGGGGGACGACCGGTGTATCGGCGGGGAGACCGGCGGCGCGGAGCCGGGTTTCCAGTTCCAGGGTCATGGCCTCCGGATCCGGCCGTAGCGCGACTGGTCGGACGGGGTGAAGCTGGTGATCGCTTCCTCCCAGCGGTAGTGCCGCACCGTGATAGAGTCCGGCTCCACGGTGATCACGTTGTAGGCCGAGGGCCGCTGGCCCCTGGTGCGCGAGGTGAGGGTGCCGGTGGTGCTCACCACCACGGCGCCGTCGATCTGTCCCGAGGATTCCTGGTGGTCGTGGCCGCAGAGAATCAGGTCGGCGCCGGTGGCCCGCAGCCGCTGATGCGCCTGGCGCCAGCGGGCCAGCCCCATCCGGCGCGAGATGTCCCCCCGGAGCACGTTGTGGTGCACCACCAGCACCCGCACCGCCTCGGGCGGCGCCGCGGCGAAGTACCGGCTGGCCCGGACCACCTCGCTGTCGGGCAGGTGTCCCTTGACCGCCATGTCGTTCAGGTTCCAGGTCATCGAGCCGGCCGCTACCCCGTAGCTGGTCAAGGCCCCCATGATGTATGCCCCGGGAATTTCAAAGTGGGGCGTAAGGTCGGGGCCGAAGTAGCGCCGGTACTTGCGGTAGAGTGGTGCGGTTCCCCGGATACCGAAGGGGCTGGCCCACCACTGCACGTCGTGATTCCCCGGGATGGTAAGCACCGGCGCGATCCGGCCGACCCGGTCACGAAAGAACCGGGCCATCTGGAACTCGCCGTGGCGGGCGCGCTGGCTGACGTCCCCCGAGAGTACGATCGCGTCCGGCTTGAGCCCGGGGAGCTGCGCCTCCAGCGCTTCGACCTGGGTGAGACTGACGTCCCGTCCGAAATGGAGATCAGAGACATGCGCGATGGTAAGCGACGTCACCAGATGACCCGGACCCGATAGTTGAGCACCGTCTCGCCCAGAGCGGGCACCCGCACCCGGAACCGGGTCCGGGTGCTCGACACCTTTTCGGCGGGAAGGGAGCTGGAGACGACGGTCCACTCGCCCCGCCGCTCCTCGATCACATCCACCGTGACCGCGGTGTCCTTGGCGCTGGTGATGGTCACCCGGTAGTCGGCGGTGGCGATGGTCCGGAGCGAATCGCGCCGGGTGCTGTACGACATCTGCACCCGCTTGGCGGTGAGATCGAAGGCCGAGCCGGCGGAAAGCCGGAGGTCGGTTCCCGGGGCGGTGTGCCCCGCCGACGATTCGCCGATCAGCTGGAGCCGGCCGGCCTCGTCGGCCTGATAGAGCCGGAACACCCCGCCGGGAATCGGCAGATCGCCGAACGCCGTCTTCGGGGTGCGCTTGAGGGTGTAGTGCACCTCGACCGGCACCGGATTCTCCTCGTTGCCGAACTGGGGCAGCATACCGTACCAGGGAATCAGTCCCCGAACCACGTAGGAGCGCTCCCAGGGCGCGGTGGCGGGCTCGAACAGCGCCACCGAAGAGGTGACCCCGGGCTCGAGCGAGATCCGGCCGGGAATGGTGTACAGATGCGCCTCACCCACCTGCTCTTCCGAGGCCTCGCTCCGCGCCATGTCCTGGGCGGCGAGGCGTTCCTGCAACATCGGCGCCCTGGCCCCCTTGGCAAAGCCGGTCGCCCGACCCACCGAGCCCGCCAGCAGCTGCACTTCGGCATCCTCCGCCTTGAGGGTCACGGAGGGGATCGCCGCCTGTCCGGTAATCCGGGCGGTGCCTCGTCCCAGCACGACTGAGTAATCGGCATTCCATGACGCGCCGCCGGTGAAGTAGCCCACCCGGAGCGAGGGCCAGGAGCGGGCCGAGCGGAGCGCAACCGACAGGGCGGGATCGGTCAGCACCAGCTCGGCGGGATAGAGCGGCAATCCGGGCCGGTTGAAGACGACCTGTCCGCTGGAGAGCCGGAACCGTTCCGGGTTGACGCCGAGGACGGTCGCGGTGACGGTGTCGGGCACTCCGGCGTGCTCCCGGCCGGTCAGAAACTTGAGGGTCTGCCCGACCGCTCTCCGCATGGTGTTGACCTCGTCCACCGACTCATCGTAGGAGCTTCCGACCACCGCCACCCCGGAATCCAGGGCGAAGAGCGACGACGGATCGAGCAATCCGAGGGACAGGCTGTGAGTGCTGACGCCGGTCCCGATCGCCAGCGGCAGGGTCCGGCGGACCAGCACCCGGCCGTCATTGTAGATGGTGAGGCCGGTCTGGGCCGCCAGCGGATGGGCGAACAGGACGGCGGCGGCGAACAGCAGTCGGCGCATCGAAAGCTCCTTGAATTCATTTCCGCAGCACTTCCATCGCGATCTGAGTGGCGATCTTCCGGACCAGGAAATAGGTCCCGATCGCAATCCCCGCCACCCAGATGCGGCTGGTTGGCCCGAGCGACCCCGAGAGCCAGGCATAGAGGACGACCAGCAGCGCTGCCAGAAGGGAGATGCGCCGGGCCAGCGGACTTGCACGGCGGCGCAGCTCGGCAGTGCAGTCGGGACAGAGGTCGCCCCATTTGACCCCCGGCACCCGGCGGAGGCACTTCGCGCAGGGCGCCGGCGGCTCAACCGACCCGAGCGGCGACCGCATCTCCGAACTCCCGCGTGCCGGCGGTGCCGCCGAGGTCCCGGGTCCGGATCCCCGCCTCGCGGATGGTCGTCGTAATGGCGCGGCGAAGCCGGCTGGCGGCGTCCAGCTCTCCCAGGTGATCCAGCATCATCGCCGCGGCCAGCATCTGGGCCGAGGGATTGGCGACGCCCTGCCCCGCGATGTCGGGCGCGCTCCCGTGCACCGCCTCGAAGATGGCCGAGCCGGTGCCGATGTTGCCCCCCGGCGTGAGGCCCAGACCGCCCACCAGGCCGGAGATCTCGTCGCTCAGAATGTCGCCGAACAGATTGGTGGTGACGATGATGTCGAACTGCTCCGGCTTGAGGACCAGCTGCATGGCGCAGTTGTCCACGATCAGGTCGCTGGCCGCCACCCGGCCCTCGTAGTCCTTCGCCACCGCGCGCGCCGCCTCGAGAAACAGTCCGCTGGCCATTTTGAGGATGTTGGCCTTGTGCACGATCGCCACCTTCTTGCGGCCGTGCCGGAGCGCGTATTCGAAGGCATAACGGACGATCCGCTCGCAGGAGAGCCTGGTCACGATGGCCTGGGACACGCCGACCGCCCGGGGGTCGTCGCCCACCTTGATGAAGTGCTCCACCCCGGAGTAGAGCCCCTCGACGTTCTCCCGGACCAGCACGATGTCCACGTGGTCGTACCGGCCGGGAAGAATGGTCACCGCCGGCCTCACGTTGGCGTAGAGCTCGAATTCCTTGCGGAGCGCGACGTTGACCGAGCGGTACCCCTCGCCCACCGGCGTGGTGAGGGGTCCCTTGAGCGCCACCTTGCGGGCCCGGATGCTGGCGAGCGTCGGTTCGGGGAGAGGATCGCCGTGGAGGGTGACCGCCGCCATGCCGGCGGTCTGCACGTCCCAGGCGATTGGGATGCCGGTGGCCTCGACGGCGCGGAGGGTCTGTTCGGTGATCTCGGGACCGATCCCGTCGCCCGGGATCAGGGTCACGTCATACGTCATGGAGCGGGTGGAGCGCCGTCGGCCAGAATCGTGGCGAGCGCCGCGTGGTAGGCGTCGGCCACCGTCGTTCCTTTGCCGGCGGCGAGGGTCCGCCATACCACCTTGCCGACCCGCGCGTCGGTCAGCACCGCGGAGAGCTCCACCCCAACCGTGTCGCCGGTGGCGGGGGTGATCCACAGCGCCGCGGGGATCAGCGCGAACCGGGCCCCGCCGGCGAGTGCCACCAGCTGGCGCAGGTAGCTGCGGAGCGGGTCGGGCATTTCCTTGAGGTTGGGCGAGCGCATCACCGCCTGCCCCATCCGATCGGGGCTCGGCATCATGCCCGCGGCCCGGGCCGCGGCCCGCCGGAGCGCGGGAGGAAAGACCCAATCCACCTCCGGGGCGCGTTCCAGCAGCGCGTCATTGAGAAGCGAGTCGGCCCACTGCATCAGCGCGGCGCGCGCCTTGGGTCCCCCGCCCCCCGGAATCCGGGGATCGCT
>DATFGC010000221.1:0-4709 GCA_035249765.1 Gemmatimonadales bacterium
TGATGCTTTTCCGCCGGGGTTCCCGATAGTCATGACGAGTCCCGCGGCATCCGCGGAGGCCGTGCTGCCGGATCGCCGCTTCCGCGCCCTGCTGCCGAGCCTGTTCGCCGGGCTTGCCTTCGCCGTGCTGTTCTACCGGCCGGCGGCTCTCCTGGTCCGGGACTGGTGGACCAACCCCGAAGCCGGCCACGGGCTGCTCCTCTTCCCGGTCGCCATGTGGCTGGCCTGGAAACGGGGGTGGGCGGCCGACTCCCGACCCAACCCGGCCCTGGGAATCGTCGTGCTGCTCGCAGCGGTCCTCCTCCGCGCGGTGTCGGAGCTGGCCGCGGAGCTGTTCACGATGCGGTTCTCGATGGTCGCGGCTGCCCTCGGGCTGATCGTGTTTCACCGTGGCATCCGTCAGGTATGGGCCTGGTGGCTTCCCTGCGTCCTGGTGATCCTGTCCATTCCCCTGCCCGAGCTGATCACCAGCGCGCTGGCGCTGCCGCTCCAGTTTCGCGCCTCCCGCATGGGCGCGGCGCTGCTGGAGTGGAGGCAGATCCCGGTCCGCCTCAGCGGCAATGTCCTGGAGATTCCAGGCCACCGTCTCTTCGTGACCGAGGCCTGCAGCGGACTGCGATCCCTGACCGCGCTCCTCAGCATTGCATTCCTGCTCGGCGGACTGTGGCTCGACCGGATCTGGACCCGGGGCGCCCTGGTCGCCGCCGCCATCGGCATCGCGGTCGTGATCAACGGAGTCCGGGTCTTCCTCACCGGATTCCTGGTGTATTTCGTGGATCCGAAGCTGGGGGAAGGGTTCCTCCACCTCACCGAGGGATGGCTGCTCTTCCTGGTATCATTGGTCCTGATTGCCGGGGTGACCAAACTGCTGGCGTTCTGGAACCGGCAAAAAGGAGAACCGCATGCGGTCTGAGTCATACCTTCGGCTCTGGCTGCCCGGAGTGATCCTCGCCCTCGGCGCCGCCGGCCTGCTCGCCGCCAGGCGGCAGGTCGAAATGCCGCTGGTCAAACCCCTCCAGGAAACGCTGCCCTCGACCGTGCTGGGGCTCTCCAGCGACGACCGGGAGGTCGGCCTCGAGGAACGCAAAATCTCCGGGGTGTCCGACTACGCCTTCCGGGTGTTCGGCACCGACACCGACTCGATCCGGCTCTCGGTCTACGTGGGGTACTACGAGGCCCAGTCGCAGGGCAAGACCATTCATTCGCCCAAGAATTGTCTCCCCGGCGCCGGCTGGGATCCCATCGCTCATGAGCGGATCACGCTCGAGTCCAGCGGCTACCGATTCCCGGTAAATCGTTATCTGCTGTCCAACAAACAGAATCAGGCCCTGGTGTACTACTGGTACCAGGGCCGGGGCCGGGTCTCCGCCAGCGAGTACCTGGTCAAATGGGAGCAGATCAGGGATCGCGCCCTGGCCGGCCGAAGCGACGAGGCCCTGGTCAGGATCCTGGTCCCCCTCACCCCCGGGCTCTCGGTTGCTGAGGCCGACTCCATCGCTACCCGGGTTGGAGCCGCTATCGTGCGTCCTATTTTTGCGAGTCTCCCCCCTTTTCCATCTCGGGATCCGCTGGCGGTCAGGGCGGGAAGTTGACGGGCTGACGGACCGATCCAGCGAAAACAGTTGAGCGAGCGCCACAGGTCGGTAGCTCCGGAACCGGGACAACTGGACGAAGCTGTTGCGTGGCAGTAGTTTGGCCATTCGAAACGGGCGACCAATTACTAGCATGTGTCTTGCTTGAAGACAGTGCGAGGGCGCCCACCACTCGGGAGTGCAAGTAATGAAACTCGAGGTGGCTCGCCCGCTTGGGTTGGCGGTGATCGTGGTGGCGGTGTTCGTGATCATTGTTCCATTTGTGAACATCGTCCCCAATGTGCTTCCACCCAAGTTCGGAGTGAGGGACTGGCGGTTTGGCGCGGTGGGCTATTTCCTCACTGCACTGACGCTCCCAACGCTGGGCCTGGGGCTGCTGGCGGTGGGTGGCGTCCTGCGGGAAAGCAGATCGGCGCTCAGGCTGAGTTCGGTGCTGGCCGGGTTGCTGGCGCTGCTGGCGGTAGTGGGAATCGCGGTGTTCGTTTCGGACGGATCGGCGCTTCGAAGCGGCAATACCGAGCCCGGGGTGCGGCGGCTGTTCAATCTGGGGCTGACCCGAACCCTGGTGCTTTCGCTGCTTGCGGTACCGGCCCTGATCGCCGTAGCATTGGGAAGTCATCGTGCGGCTGGAGCACTCGCCGCTGGGGAACAGCTGGGGAAGTCGTCGGGCCTATTCGTCAGCGGAACGTCATGAGCATGTGTGCCGTGCAGTCGACCTTTCATCGAAGGAGCTCCACATGAAGTTGCTCACCCGGGCCATGGTCGCCGCCGGCGCCGTCTCCATGGCCGTCAGCTCGCCCGCCAAGGCGGATGGCGTGGATTTGAACGCATTCGCAAGCTCCTCGTTCCTGACCGCGACCAGCAGCACGGTCACCGTCTCCTTCCTCCACAGCATCGCCTCGTTCAGCAACGAGCTGCGGCTGTTCGTGGCGGTGGGCGGCTCGACTCAGCTGCTGGTCTTCACCGTCCCGGGCAACTGGCCCAACCAGGGTGTGCCGGTTCCCAGCGGCCCGATCGTGATCACCGGCCTGACCGTGGGCGACCCGCTCATCTTCGGAATCTGCACCAGCTCTCCGGGCGCGCCCGCCTTCGCCGAGTGCGATACCGCGGGACTCCCCGGGGTGTGGTATTCCGGTCCGGCGTCCAACAACCCGGATAACACCCTGCACGCCGCCGTGGTCGATGATTTCAACGTGTACAACAACCTGCGCACCGCGGCGATGCTCGCGCTGGGCCCGACCTGCTGCGGCGCAGCCGCCACGGCCGGGAGCGTAATGGGCTTCGAAGACATCGCGTTCGGCGGCGATGGCGACTACAGCGACCTGGTCCTCCAGCTCGAGGGCGTCACCACCGTTCCCGAGCCGGGCACCATGGGACTGCTGGCCCTCGGGCTGGTGGGTCTGTCGGGTGCCGGTCTGATCCGGCGCCGGAACGCCAAGAAGTAGGCCTTATCCAGGCTCGAGAGTGAGGCCGGCAAGCCGGCCCTGCGCACGGGAGGTGAGTGATGCTCACCTCCCGTTTGCATTTCCCCTCCCCTCCGATCGGACCGGACCATGACACGGGAGCAGTTGAGCGGCTGGGCGGGCTACCTGGTGAGCGCGGCGCTCCTCGGACCGTTTATCGCCCCGATCGTGGGGATCGGCGATGAGGTGATCACGGCGGGGTCGCTGCGCTGGAGATTCGGGCTCCTCGGCATCGTCTTCAATTCGGCCGGGTATCTGCTTCTGGCGGTCCTGATCGCCGGCCTGGTCGCCGCGGCACGGCGGCAGCGGGGCGTAGTCCTCCTGCTCGGCCTGCTGACCGGGGTGATCGCTCTGCTGTTCCTCGGGGGGCTGGGCCTCTTTGCGCTCGACGCCCTCCAGCTCCGTCAGATGATTCCCGAGTCGATCCGCGGCACCGTGACGGTCCGCTCGGTCCAGTCGCTGGGAATAGGCGGGCTCGCCTTCCTGGTGCTGATCACCATGGCGCTCAGCTTCCTGCGAGCGGGACGAGCCCTGGCCCCGCGGAGCCGCCCCGGAGCGCCCGCTATCATCCGCTAGCAGCTCCCGGATATCTTTTTGGATGCATTTTCTCGTTGTCGCAGAGCCGAATGGGTGGGGCGGTACCGAAGCGAACACGACGCTCATGATCGACGCGCTGGGCGGGAGAGGCCACCGGGTCGATCTCTGGCAGATTCCCTCGAGCGGGTCGGGTCATTACTCCCGGATGTGGAGCAACGCGCACGGAGAGCTGCTCGAGCTCTCCGCTGATGCCGCCCGCGGTCCCGGTGCGAGAACCTGGTGGAATACCCGGCTGGAACGCCTCGCGCCCGCCGTGGTCGTGCTGGAAAAGGGCTACGTCAACACCCTCTTCCCCGGCCTCGATCTCGCGGCGCGGCGGTGCCGCCTGCCCCTGGTGATCATCGAGCACCACCCGGCAATCACCCCGGCCGAGCTCACCCGCCTCCGTCCCTGGACTTATCTGCGGGAGTGGGCCAGCCCCACCTATCGCGCCCTGCAGCGACAGCACCGGCTGGCCAGCAGCCGGATCTCGGTCAGCCATATCACCGAGCGGGCCCTCAACGCCTACTTGCGATGGACTCCCCGCCCCAGCACGGTGATCCATCCCGGAATCCGTTTCGATCAGTTTGTCCCGGATCCGGCCGGCCGCCGTGCCGCCCGGGCCCGTCATGGCATTCCCGAAGCCGCCCTGGTGTTCGGCGCGGTGGGCCGGCTCCACCCCTACAAGCGTTTCGATGTCGCCCTGCGGCTGCTGGCGAGTTCGAGCCGGCTCCGGGAGGCCTATCTGCTCCTCGCCGGCGAAGGCTCGGAGCGGGAGCGGCTGGAAAGTCTGGCCGCCGAGCTGGGCGTCGCCGACCGGGTGCGATTTGCCGGCTGGATTCCGGACGAGGAACGGCGGGTGGTGCTCTCCGCGCTGGACTGCTTCGTAATGCTGAGCGACCTGGAGGGGCTCGGCATGGCCCTCATCGAGGCCATCGCCTGCGGATGCGTCTGCATCGCCACCGAATGCGGCGGCCCCCAGGAGATCCTGACCCATCCCTCGCTCGGCTCGCTGATCCCCCAGGGGGATTGGCCCGCCGCGACGGCGGCGATGGAGGAAGTCGGCGACCGTCACCGG
>DATFGC010000222.1:0-15904 GCA_035249765.1 Gemmatimonadales bacterium
AGCCGAAGTTGATGCTGATGCCCTGGCGCTCCAGGGTCGCGAAGTATCCCGGTACACCGGAGGCCGGCACCGGGAATCCGCCCTCTCCGCCGATCGCGGTCGTCACTCCCATCAGGAGCTTGTTCTCGGCCAGGCCGTTGCGGGGGAGGATCCCGCCCGACTGGTCCATCATGTCGATCCAGCCCGGGGAGACGTATTTGCCCGACGCGTCGATCTCCCGGGTGCCCCGGTCCGGTACCCGGCCGATTCTGACAAAGCGGCCGTCCTTGATCGCCACGTCGGCGCGAATCCACGGATTGCCGGCGCCGTCGAGCACCCGCCCGTTCCGGATCACCAGATCGTAGGGGTGGCTCACCGGTGCCGGCATCGCCGGCCCGGCGGTGCCCGCGCAGCCGGCGAGCGCGACCAGCAGCGCTGTCACGCTGAGCGAAGCCGCCGTCCTGAGCGTAGCGAAGGAGAAGCGGCGGGGCTTGCCCCCTTCGCTTCGCTCAGGGTGACAACGGTTTACCATCGAAACCGGCCGGGATCGAATGGGGCGAGAGCGGCCGGGGGCGCGACCCCGGTGATCAGGTCGGCCATCCGCTCCCCGGTCACCGGCGCCATGGTGATGCCCAGCATGGCGTGGCCGGTCGCCACCGAGAGATTCCGGTATCCCGGCACCCGTCCGAGCAGGGGGAGTCCATCGGGCGTGAGCGGCCGCATCCCGACCCACTCGGTCCCTTGTTCCTCCGGTACCGGATGGCGGAGATAGCGGGCGATGCCCGCGCGGATCCCGGCGATCCGTCTGCGATCCAGGGTCTCATTCACCCCCGACAGCTCCATGGTGCCGGCAAACCGGGTGGCGCCATCGAAGGGCGAACCACCGATCCGGGCTTCGCCCATGTAGAGCGGCCGTGCCAGCCGCGGCCCGGCGCCGTCGAGGGTGATGCTGTAGCCTTTGCCGGCCTGCACCGGGAGGGAAACCCCGAACTCCTTGAGGACCTGGCCCGACCAGGCGCCTGCGGCCACCACCACCTCATCCCCATCTACCAGTCCGGCCGAAGTCTCGACCCCGGTGACCGGGGCGCCGGGCCGGGCCCCGTTTCCGCCGGTGACCAGAACCCCAGGGCGGATCTCCACCCCCATGGTCCGGAGCCGCTCGGCATAACCGGCGACCAGCGTCTCCGGCCTGACATGGTATTCCTCCTCCACCAGGAAGCCGGCCCTGACTCTGTCGGAGAGCGCGGGCTCGAGCCGACGGAGCTCCGCCCCGCCCACCGGCACCGGCATCCGGTAGCCGTAGTCCCGGTTGGGACCGAACTCGGCGAGCACCCGCCGCATGGCCCGTTCGTCGAGAAACGCGCACAGCATGCCGCTGCGATGGAGCTGGAACCCGACTCCGTCCTGCTTGAGCTCGTCGAAGGCGGCCCGGGTCCCCCGGTTGAGCTCGGCCACCGCCCGGAGCCCCCGGAGAAAGTCGCGCCGGTTGCAGTAACGCCAGAAGCGCCAGAGCCAGCGGGCCAGAGCCGGTGCCGCGGTCGGCGAGATATAGAGAGGGCTGTCGCTCTGGAGCAGCCAGCGGAGCGAGGCGAGCGTCAGGCCGGGGGAGGGAATCGGCGCCGAGATCGACGGGGTGATCCAGCCGGCATTTCCTTTCGAGCAGGCGCCGCCGGGTTCGCCCTTGTCGAGCAGGATGACCTCACGGCCCCGCTTGCGGAGCGAGTAGGCGCACGCCAGCCCGATGACTCCGGCCCCGACCACGACCACGCGGCTCAACTGGGCGGCTTCTCGCCGAGCTGACCTAAGGAAACCGCACCAGCATATTGGCCATCGGCATCTCGCTCTGCCGGACTCCCGCGCTCGAGCGGTCGCATCCCGCGGTGAACGAGCGGCAGCGGCCCACCAGCTCGAACGACTCGTGGAGGTAGGGAATTCCTTCGCTGCTAAGCGGAGAATTTCCGTCCGACAGGTGGAAGTGCAGGTGGGGCTCGGTGGAATTCCCGCTGTTGCCGACCAGGCCCAGCACCTGGCCGGTCCGAACCCGGTCGCCCAGCTTGACCCGGAGGCTGCCGGGCTGGAGGTGGGCATAGAAGGCGTAGCGCCCGCCGCCCAGATCGAGAATGACGTGATTGCCGCCCACGGTCTCGAGGGTGATCGGCACCGCACGCGAGTTCACCCCCGGAACATTCTCGGGAATCCCGTCCTTGACGGCCACCACGGTGCCCTCGCCCACCGCCAGGGCGTCCTGCCCGTAGGCGTGGTAGCTGGCATTCGTGAGCCGGTCGCCGGTAAAGGTGAGGTTGTCCTCACCGACCCGCACGTAGTCGATGGCAAACCGCTGGGCGATGGACGGCATGCCTCCCACCGGAATCAGACCGCGACGGTGCCCCGTTTCGGGCGCCGGGCCGTTGGCGGCCAGCCACACCCCTCCGCGCAACGGCGGCCCGATCGCTGGGCCTTCGGGTCCCACCGGAACCGGCTGCGCGTCCAGCTCCTGGGTGGTTGCGCTGTCCCCGGTTCCCACCTCGACGACCACCCGGGTGTCGAGCGCATCGGGCGGGGACCGGCGGTCCACCGGAACCCAGAGCCACACCACCGCTCGGGTACCCCCGACCAGCCGGGTCCGCTCCGCCTGAGCAATGCCGCCTCCCGGACGGGTGAGGCTCCGGGGCAGGGCGCTGTCGGCCAGGGTGAGCAGCACCAGCCTGCTTGCGCCGGAGCCCGCCGTGGCGACTTCGACCCGTTTCAGCGTCATCGGCTGGGCGGCGAAGTTGGTCACGTGCATCTCGAACGCGAGGAACGAGGCGCCGTTCCCGGTGGCGATCGTCGGGGGCTTGGGGACCCGGAGCTCGAGAAAAGGCCCCAGCGCCGCCCCCTGCCCATTGGCAGAGGACGGCGCGAGGACGGCAGCGGCCAGGACCAGAAGCCGCCGGAGGGTCACGAAATGTTGGGGTTGTTGTTGCGCTCCACATCCGGAAGCGGGAAGCCGAACGGATACCCGGCGGCGTTCGCACCGGGGCACGCCTGGCTTCCGTAGGTGCCGCCGTTCGGGAAAGGCGCCCCATCCGCCGGCAGCCGGGGGAGCAGGTAGCGGTTCATGTCCCCCAGCCGGTGCCCCTCGACGAAGAGCTCCCGCCGCCGCTCCTCGATGACCTGGGCCTTCACTTCCGCCGCGGTCTTCCCGGTACCGTCATAGGCGGGAAGCCCGGCCGCGGTGTGCAGCGCGTTGATGATGGCCACCGCGCCGGGGAGATCGCCGGCCGCGACGTTCGCCTCCGCCAGGATGAGCCGGGCCTCGTTGTAGCGCGCAATGGGGATGGACGCACCCCGGTCGGCATACTTCATCACCTGCCGGATGAAGGTCTGTCCGTCGGAGCCCTTGGTGGTGGTCACATTGACCACCACCCGGGGATCGGGCACTCCGCCGAAGGTCAACCCTACAAAGGAGGGATCCACCGACGAGAAGTTGTTCAGCCGGGTGTGGAGGAACACATGGTTGTTCTGGCGGATGGTGGTCGTCGTATTCGCGATCGCGTTCACCACGAAGCCGGACGGTACCAGGGCGGCATCGGCGCCGGCCGCGGCGATCTGGCCCAGGTTGAGCAGGGTCCGGGCCCGTCCCACCCGCGCCATGTTGAGGGTGGTGGCGTCATTGGCCGCGGTCGCGGCGGTGGCGGCGGCGTCGAAGCGCAGCTTGGCCTCGTTCCAGAGCTCGGTCTTGGAGAGCTCCGGACCGAGGTTGATGGCCGCCGAGCACATCGCCTCACCGAGGAGCAGGATGCTGTAGCCGGCATAGGCCGCGGCTCTTCCGATGAGCTGGGTGCGGTTCACCCCGGCGGGCATCTCCGCGTCGGTCCATTCGCTGAGCCGCGCAAGAATCGTATCGGCGGTCCCCCGCGCCACCGACAGCGTGGTGTAGACCCCGGGGGACTGGGCCGCCCCGCCGCAAGTATTGGTTCCGTACGGATGCCCCGGCGTCATGCTCCGGCGATCGTAGTCGAAATTGGTGACCGCGGCGAACGCGTTCACGAACTCATCGGCCAGAAGGGCCTGGGCCGGCACGTAGCGGTGGAAGGCGCACTCGAAGTCGGCGATGGCCCCGGTGACCAGCAGCTGCGCGTTGACCGGCGTATAAACGTCCCGGGCGAGGATCGACCCGGGGTTCGACTGCTCCAGGCTGGTGATCTCGCTGCAGGCCGCCGCCAGGGCGAACAGCGGCAGGGCCAGGAGCATCGTCCGGCGCATGGGCGTCTCCGGAGTATGGGTGCGCATGGTCAGAAGGCCAGGTGGAGGGTCAGGACGAACCGCTGGAGCGGCGGAATCAGGGCCTGGTCGGTCGCCCCGGCCCGGCTCTCGGGATCGAGCCCCTGATAGTCGGTCCAGGTGTGCAGGTTGCGTCCGGCCAGCGAGACCCGCGAGGTGCTCACCCCGAGACCGCGGAGCCACTGCGACGGGAGGGTATAGGCCACCGACACTTCGCTGAGCCGGAAGAAGGAGGCTTTCTGGATAAAGGGCGCCAGGACGCTCGCGCCGATGGACGAGGGCGCGATGCTGGCCAGGTAGGTGGTTTCGTAGGCCTCCCGGTTATACACCGCGTCGCACAGCGGAGCCACCCCGCCGCAGCGGTTGAGCTCGTTGGCGTTGAGCAGGACATGACCCCGCTTGAAGTCCACCAGTCCATACAGGGTGAGCCGCCGCCACAGCGTCACCGTGGTCGAGGCTGCGCCGGTGAGCTTGGGAGTCTGGGTGCCGATGAATACCACCGGCGCGGCGGCGCAGGGGACCGGCGCGTTCCCGTCCCCGCCGTCGCAGAGAATGTTGGTGACGGCGTGGGTCGTCGGATCGCGGTCGGCGCTCACCACCCGCCGGCTCCAGTAGGCGCTGATGGGAAACCCGACCACGCTCCGGACGTTGGTGGAGCCGGCAAACGGCAGGGTGCCCAGGTCCACTACCTCATCCCGGTTGGTCGCGATGTTGCCGACGATCTCCCAGGCCAGTTTCTCCCTGGCCAGGGCCTGGAACGCCGCCTGGAGCTCGATGCCCCGGTTCTTGGTCTCGCCCACGTTGACCGCCTGGCTGCCGGGGAATCCCCCCGAGGGAGCCGTCGGCTGCAGGAGGATCGCGTCCTTGGTGCGCTTGTTGAACCAGGTGAAGTCGAGGCTCAGGCGGTTGAACAGTTCGGCTTCGAAGCCCAGCTCCACCTCGGTGGCCCGTTCCGGCTTGAGCTCCGAGTTGCCGAACGAGCCCGGGGAGAGCCCGGCCTCGCCGTTGGCCCGGCCTGCCGAGACGAAGGTCCTGAGCGCCGCGAAGGCGTCGGGCTGCTGTCCCGACTGGCCGTAGGCCCCCCGAAGCTTGAAGGCATTCACCGTCCGGCCCAGCCCGCCCCACATCGGCTCTTCGGAGAGGACCCACGCCGCGCTCAGCTTCGGGTAGGTCACCCACTCGAAGTCATCCCCGAAGGCCGAGTTGTTGTCCACCCGGAGCGCGGCGGTGAGGAAGAGCCGGTCCTTCCAGCCGAACTGCTGCTGGCCCCAGAGGCCCAGCGTCGTGTTGACGATCTCCGTCTGCGCCACCGTGGGGGGGCTGGTGGCGCTGGAGACCGTCTCCAGGCCGGGCGCCGGAAAATTCTGGGCGGCCAGCAGGCTGGTCTTGAGGTGCTTGCGGATGAAATTGGCGCCCAGCGACGAGCTGGAGCTGATTCTGGGGCTCAGGTTGAACCGGGCCGTGCCGGAATAGTCCCCGGTGACGAAGGTGTTGTTCCGGAGGGTCTGGGCGATCCGTCCCGGCGCGCTGCCGAATGCCGCCAGGAAGGGCGCCAGATCCGGAGTGGCAAAGCGCTCCAGGGCCCGGCTGTCGTCCGAGGTGAAGTCGATGCCCATGACCAGTCGGTGGTTGAACCAGTCGGTGGGCCGATGACTGAACGTCGTCCCCCCCGTGAACCGATTGACCTGGGCCGAGTTGTCGTACAGCCGCTGGGGCACCTCGGGCGGCGCGATGAAGAACCCGCGATTGGTGGGAAACAGGAGGATATGCCCGTACATGCCGGTGAACAGCGGTGAGAGGCCGTTGTCGGCGCCCAGATGCATCGAGCTCCGCACGTACCCCAGGTTGGTCTGCACGTCGATCTTGCTGGAGGGTGCGAAGTTCAGGTTGGCCCGCCCGCTGAAGCCCTTCCCGAAGTTGTTGGGCTCGATCCCTTCCTCGTCGTTGTAGGTCCCCGAGACGAAGTAGGTCAGCTGCTCCCGGCCGCCGGACACCGACAGGCTGTAGGCCTGGGTGTGACCGGTCTTGAAGAAGGCCCGGCCGCTGTCCGATTCCTGCTCCCAGGCGTTCCAGGCGATGAGCTCGCCCTGCGCATTCCGGAAGAAGTTGGTGGGGATCCTGCCCTCCACGTCCCCGAAGCGCTGCCGCCCCCGCTCGAAAGTGGCGGTCCACCGGGCCGCTCCGGCCACGCCCTTCTTGGTGATGATCTGGATGACGCCGTTGGCCGCCTCGGTGCCGTAGATCGTGGAGGCGGCCGGCCCCCGGATGATCTCGATGCTCTCGATATCCTCGGGGTTGATGTCATTGAGCCGGTTGGCCACCCCGGCATTCTGCGCGCCGAGAAAGCCTCCCTGGGGTCCCTGGTTGACCGCGTTGTTCACCCGGACCCCGTCTATATAGATGATCGGCTCGGAGCTGAGCGAGAGGGTGGACCGTCCCCGGATCTGGATGGTGGGTCCGGCTCCGATCCGTCCCGAGCCCGGGGTGATGATCGCCCCGGGCGACCGGGAGCTGAGCAGGGCCGTCAGGTCGGGTGCCGCCGAGCGCTCCATCGCGGTCCCGGCATCGATGATTGCCACGGCGTTGCCCAGGGTGCGGCGCTGCTCGCCCCCGGCGGTACCGGTGACCACCACCTCGTCCAGGGAATAGGCCGAGGCTTCCAGGGCAAAATCGGCGCTGGTGGTCTGGCCGGCACTCACCGCCACGGTCCGGCGGACGGAGGCGTACCCGATCCGGCGGGCGACCACCACCTGGTCGCCGGGCGGCACCCCGGCGATCCGGTAGCTGCCGTCGGAAGCGGTCGCCGCGGTGAGCCGGGTTCCCTGGATGGACACGACTGTGCCGCCCAGGGCAAGTCCGGATCGCCCGTCGGTCACCCGTCCGGCGACCGTGCCGGTGTTGGCCTGGGCGACCGCACCCGGGGCGCCGAGGAGGATGTAAGCGCCGGCGACCAGGCAGGCGGCGAGGCGCGACCATCGCGGCATCCGCTGACCAGGCGTGTTCATGCGTCGCTCCTGTCCAATTGACGACTGTTGCAGGGAAGATCCTGGGGACTCGGCCGAATCTACGCCTCGTTGTGAAATACCACAACGGTATACCAAAAAGGGCCGATCGGTTGCGCCCCTCCGGCCGCCGCGGTATCCTTGCGGCCTGTGCCGACCCTCGATCCCCCCCGCTCCGCCCCCCGGCCGCCCCGGACCCGGGCCGTCCGCGGCAACGGCGCCTCCCCGCCCGACGATCGCTCCGACAGCGTCTGGCGGGTGTATCACGAGCTCCGCCAGCTCATCGTCTCGGGCCAGCTCCCGCCCGGCGGCCGGATCGCCGAGCGCGCCGTCGCCGAGCGGCTGGGGCTGAGCCGCACCCCGGTCCGCAGCGCCCTGCACCGCCTGCAGCAGGAAGGCTTCGTGGATTCCTATGGCCGGGGCCGGGAGCAGCGGCTGGTGGTCGCTCCGCTGACCCAGGACGACGGCCGGGAGATCATGCTGATTGTCGGGCATCTCGAGGGACTCGCCGCGCGCACCGCCGCCCAGCTCCCCGCCGCCGAGCGGAGCGGGGTGGTGCGCCGGCTGCGGGAGCTCAACCGCGCCATGGCCGCCGAATCACGCAAGCGGGCCACCGTCACCCGGATCTTCGACCTGGACCAGGCCTTCCACGGCAGCTACGTCGACGGGGTGAGCGGGCCCCGGCTCCTGGCCCTGCATCATGCCATCAAGCCCCAGGTGGAGCGCTATTCCCGGCTTTATATCAGCTCCCTGGTCGACGAGCTGCCGACCTCGGTCAAGGAGCACGGCGCGATCATCCGCGCAATCGCCGCCGGCGATCCTGCCGCGGCCCAGCGCGCGGTGGAGACCAACTGGCGTAACGCCGGGAGCCGGCTGGCCCGGGTCATCGCCGAGCACGGGGAACGGGGGATCTGGCACGCCTGGGACACCGGCGCGCCGCTGCACCCCTCGCGGGGCCGGAGGAAATAGCATGGCCCCGACTCTCCCTGGTGGCGGAGCGGCGCTGCTCCTGGTCGGCGCGCTGGTCCTGCGCCCCGGCCCGGCGTTGGCCCAGGTCGTCGCGCCCGCCGCACCGGTGCCGGCGGTCCGGTTCGATTCGAGCGAGGCCATGATCCCGATGCGGGACGGCATTCGGCTTCGCACCCGGATCTTCTCCCCGAAGGGCGCCACCGCGCCGCTGCCCCTGCTGCTGACCCGTACCCCCTACGGGATCAGCGGCGCGTCCGGCAGTTTCGCCGGCTCCTACGCCGAGCTCGCCCGCGAGGGATTCATCTTCGTCTTCCAGGACATCCGGGGCCGCTTCGGTTCGGAGGGCAGTTTCGTAATGCTCCGGCCGCCCCGGGACAAGCGCGATCCCCGGGCGGTGGACGAGAGCACCGATACCTACGACACCGTCGAGTGGCTGCTCAAGAACCTGTCCCGGCACAACGGCCGGGTGGGGATGCTCGGCGTGTCCTATCCGGGCTGGCTCACCGTGATGGCCATGCTCGATCCCCATCCGGCGCTCAAGGCGGTCTCCCCCCAGGCCTCCCCCGCGTCGATGTACCTGGGGGACGATTTTCACCACAACGGCGCCTTCCGGCTGGCCTACGGATTCGAATACGTGGCGATGATGGAAGCCTCCAGGGAGCTCTCGCCGTTCTCCTTCGACCAGTACGACAGCTATAGCTGGTACCTCTCCCTGGGGCCCCTGTCCAACGCCGATGCGAATCACTTCCAGGGCAAGTATCCCACCTGGAATAACTTCGTCGCCCATCCGGACTTCGACGCGTTCTGGCAGCGCGAGGCGGTGATGCAGTATCTCGACCGGGTGAGAGTCCCCACCCTCAACGTCGCGGGCTGGTGGGACCAGGAAGATTTCTACGGACCCCTCAAGATCTACGAGACGCTGGAGCGCCACGACACCGGTAACCTCAACTATCTGGTGGTGGGTCCCTGGAACCACGGCGGATGGCGCCGGAGCAGCGGCCAGAAGCTGGGCCGGATCGACTTCGGCGACTCCACCGCGGTGCACTTCAAGCGCAACATCGAGGTGCCCTGGTTCGCCTGGTGGCTCAAGGACAAGGGTCCCTTGCGGCTCGCCGAAGCCACCACCTTCGAGTCCGGCGCCAATCAGTGGCGCTCCCACGAGCGCTGGCCGCCGGAGAACAACGTCACCCCGCGCCGGCTCTACTTCCACGCCGGCGGACGGCTGGCGTTCCAGCCCCCCGCGACCCCGACCGACAGCGGATTCGATGCCTACGTGTCCGATCCGGCCCGGCCGGTTCCCTATCGGGCCCGTCCCATCCTCCCCATCTATGGCCGCGGCTCCACCTGGTCCACCTGGCTGGTCGACGATCAGCGGTTCGCCCAGGACCGGCCCGATGTCATGGCGTGGGAGACGGCTCCCCTCGAAGAGGACCTGGTCATCGCGGGAAACATCATGGCCCACCTGTTTGCCGCCACCAACGGAAGCGATGCCGACTGGGTGGTCAAGCTGATGGACGTGTATCCCGAGCGCTACCAGCCCGATTCCACTATGGGCGGGTACCAGCTCATGGTTTCCAACGAGGTGTTCCGGGGCCGCTACCGCACCAGCTTCGAACGTCCCGAGGCCATCGTGCCCAACCGCACCGTGGAGTATCCGATCGATCTGCACTCGCAGAACTATCGGTTCCGGAAAGGGCACAAAATCCGGGTCCAGGTCCAGAGCAGCTGGTTTCCGCTGATCGATCGCAATCCGCAGACTTTCGTGCCCAACATCTTCCTGGCGAAGGGCTCGGATTTCCGGGCGGCCACCCACCGGGTCTATCGCTCCCCCGGCGCCACCTCCTTCATCCAGCTTCCCATCGTCCAGCGGACTCCCGTCCCATGAGCCGAGCCCGGATCCTCTCCTGTGTCCTGCTGCTCGCCGGCGCGGCCTCGCTCCCGGCGCAGCCGCAGCCCGGCCCGCATGCCCCCGACCTGGCCGCCTTCGATCGCTACGTCGCCCAGGCCGCGCGGGACTGGAGGGTGCCCGGGCTGGCGATCGCGGTGGTCAAGGACGACTCGGTGGTGCTGGCGAAGGGGTACGGCGTCCTCGATCTGACCAAACCCGCACCGGTCACCCAGCACACCCGCTTTGCGATCGGCTCCACCACCAAGGCGATGACCGCGGCGGCCCTCGGCATGCTGGTGGACGAGGGCAAGCTCCGCTGGGACGACCGGGTGATCGATCACCTCCCCGACTTCCGGCTCTACGATCCCTATGCGACCCGGGAGCTCACTGTCCGGGATCTGCTGCTCCATCGCAGCGGGCTCCCCGGCACCGACCTGCTCTGGGTCCGGGCCGACCTCACGCTCGCCGAGATGATGCGGCGGCTCCGGTTCGTCCAGCCGACCAGCTCATTCCGTTCCCAATGGGCCTACCAGAATGTGGTTTACGCGATGGGCGGCGCGCTGATCGCGAAGGTGTCGGGGATGGCGTGGGAAGATTTCATCCGCGCCCGAATCTTCGCCCCGCTCGGCATGACCGAGAGCGAGCCGCTGGTCGCCGGGATCGCGTCCCGTCCCAACGTGGCCACGCCGCACGGGCAGAGCGGCGACAGCATCCGGGCCGTTCCGATCCGGACCACCGATCCGGTCGCGGCGGCGGGCTCGGTCTGGTCCAGCGCGCGCGACATGTCCCGATGGATGCGGTTCATTCTGGACAGCGGGCGGGTGGGGACCCGGAGACTGCTGACCCCCGCCACCTTCAGTGAGCTGGTCACCCCCCAGATCCGCGCCTCGGCGGCAACCTATCCCGCGCTGACGCTGGTCCGCCCTCACATCTTCGGCTACGCCCTGGGCTGGTTTGTCCAGGACTACCGGGGCGAGACGGTCTGGATGCACACCGGCAGCATCAACGGCCTGAGCGCGATCGTCGGCCTGTTGCCCGACCGGCGGGTGGGCGTCGTCGTCCTGGCAAACCTCGATCACGCCGAGGTGCGGCACGCGCTCATGTACAGGGTCTTCGACCTCTACGCCGGCAACCCGGAGCGCGACTGGAGTGCCGACCTGCGCCGGCTGTTCTCAGGCGCCCGCAGCGCGCCGACCGCCGTCGCCCAGCGGCCGCCGGGATCACCGCCCTCGCTACCCCTCGAGCGCTACGCCGGGAGCTACGCGGATTCGACCTACGGATCGGTGGAAGTCACCCATGCCGATGGTGCGCTGCAGGCTCGATTCGGAAAGGAGGACCTGGGAAAGCTGGTGCCCTGGGACTACGACAGCTTCCGCGGCGCCGGTCCCACCACGGTGACGTTTCAGCCGGATGGTGCCGGGCGCATCGCGTCGCTGCGGGCCTTCGGCATCACCTTCCGCCGCAGCGCAGGGACACCATGACCCCGCCGCATCGTCGGGTGACCCGGCGCGCCATCCTCCGTGCCGCGCTGGCCGCGCCGATGCTCAATCTCGGCCGGTTCCGGCTCTTCCCGGGACAGCGGACCGGATACTCCGCCCGCTGCCTCTCGCTGATGCAGGACACCACGGTGGTGGACGGGCTCTCGGTCCTCACCATCGGCGGCAAGTGGCAGGAGTGGGCCCGCGCTCCGGAGACCTTCACCGAGGCCGATTTCACGCGCTACCGGGATTCGGGGATCCAGGTCTTCCATCATGCCTTCGGAAGCGGCGGTCCCTCGGCCTACGAGAACGCGATCAACTATTTCGGCGCGGTCAACGCCCTGATTGCCGGGGCGGAGCAGTACTTCATGCGGATCGACAGCGCCGCGGATTTCTCCCGGGTCAAACGATCGGGCAAGATCGGCATTCTGCCGGGGCTCCAGAACGCCGAGCATTTCCGGCGCCCGGCCGACGTGCCGTTCTTCTTCGGGCTGGGCCAGCGGGTCGCCCAGCTCACCTACAACGCGCGCAACCTGATCGGCAACGGATCCACCGAGCGCCGCGACGAGGGGATCAGCGACTTCGGCGCCGGCATCATCGCCCAGATGAACAAGACCGGGATGGCGATCGATGTCTCCCACTGCGGCGACCGGACCACGCTCGACGCCTTCGAGCTGTCCAAAATGCCGGTGCTGATCACCCACTCCAACTGCCGGGCGCTGGTTCCCGGCCACCCGCGCTGCAAGACCGACGACGCCATCCGCGCGGTGGGGAAGGCCGGCAGCGTGATGGGCATTACCGGGGTGCGGAATTTCGTGAAGGCGGCCGAACCCACCACGGTCGAGGACGTGCTGGATCACTTCGACCATGTCCGCAAGCTGATCGGCTCGGAGCATCTGGGCGTCGGCAGCGACATGGATCTCGATGGCTACGACGATCTCCCGGCCGAAGCCCAGAAGCAGCTTCGGGCCAATTACAAGGACAGCTACAGCTTTCGGGCGAAGATCGATATCGAAGGGCTTGATCATCCCCAGCGGATGTTCGATCTCACCGAGGGGCTGATCCGGCGGAAGTATTCCGATGCCGAGATCCGGGGGGTGCTGGGCGGCAACTTTTCCCGGGTGCTGACCCAGATCTGGGCGGGCATGAAATAGCGAGTAGCGAGTAGCGAGTAGGGAGTAGCGAAGAGCGAAGAGGAACTGCTTCCCGAGGAACGACCAGTGACCTTCCGTGCGATAGCCCTGGGCGCCGTGATGCTGGCCGGCGCGGCCGGGCCGGGCGCCGCCCAGCAGACCCGGCTGCTCCGTCATCCGACGGTGAGCCGGAACCTCATCGCCTTCGAATACGGCGCCGACCTCTGGGTGGTCCCCCGGGCAGGCGGCCAGGCGCGGCGGCTGACCGCGACGCCCGGCGTCGAGACGGAAGCCGCCTTTTCCCCTGACGGCGAGCGGATCGCCTTCACGGCGACCGTCGCCGGGAATACCGACGTGTACGTGGTGCCGACCGTGGGCGGCGATCCGGTTCGGCTCACCTTCCATCCCGGCGTCGACCGGGTTCGGGGCTGGAGTCCGGATGGCTCTCGGGTGATCCTCGGGTCGGCCCGGATCAGCCCGCCCCATCAATCCTATTTCAGGCTGTTCGCCATTCCGGCGGCCGGCGGATTCGAGGAGCCGCTCCCGATGCCGCGGGCCTGGACCGGCGTGTACTCGCCGGACGGCAGGAGCATCGCCTACGAGGAAGTCTCGACGGTGATGTTCCCGCCCTGGTTCGAGGCCAGCCAGTGGCGGCACTATCGGGGTGGCCGGGTCCATCCGATCCGCATCATGAATCTGGCCGATTACTCGGTGCAGAAGCTGCCCTGGACCGACAGCAACGACAGCTATCCGATGTGGGTCGGGAACACCGTCTATTTCATTTCGGACCGGAACTTCACCGCCAACCTGTTTTCCTGGACCGCGGGGGCCAGGGAGGTCAGGCAGCTCACCCAGCACGACGATTTCGACGTGGTGAACGCGTCGGCCGGCCCGGAGGCGATCGTGTACGAGCAGGCGGGGGATATTCATCTCCTCGACCTGAGAACCGGCCGGTCGCAGCGGGTGCCGATCACCGTGGTCGGCGATTTTCCCTGGGCCCGGCCCCAGTTCAAGCGGGTCGCCTCGATGATCCGGAATTCGGCGCTGTCGCCCACCGGGGTTCGGGTTGCGGTCGAAGCGCGAGGTGAGATCTTCACCGCGCCGGCGGAGAAGGGCGATTACCGGAACCTGACCAGGAGTCCGGCGGCTCACGATCAAAACCCGGTCTGGTCGCCCGATGGCAGCCGGCTCGCCTGGTTCTCCGATGCGAGTGGCGAGTATCAGATCATGATCGGAGATCAGAGCGGTCTCGGCAAGCCACGTGCCGTGCCCCTGCCGGTGATCGGCTTCTTCTCGAACCTCACCTGGTCGCCGGACGGGAAGCAGCTCGCCTTCGAAGACGACAAGATGGCCCTGTGGGCGCTCGAGGTGGAAAGCGGCAAGGCCACCCGGATCGACGCCGATGTCTATGACGATCCGTTCAGGAGCATGGAGCCGGCCTGGTCTCCCGATTCGAAGTGGATCGCCTACTCGCGAAACCTGGACAATCATCTCCGCGCGATTTTCGTCTACTCCGCGGCGGAGGGAAAGAGCCACCAGCTCACCGACGGCATGTCGGACGCCGTCTCCCCCACCTTCGATGCGAGCGGCAAGTACCTCTATTTCCTGGCCAGCACCGATTACGGCCCCCGCACCGGCTGGCTGGAGATGAGCTCGATCGACCGGCCGGTCCGCCGCTCGATCTATCTCGCGGTGCTTCCCGTCGCCGAGCCGTCGCCGCTGCTTCCGGAATCGGGTGACGAGACCGGACCGCCCCCGCCGACACCGCCGCCGGCTCGCCCGCCCCGACCGGACTCCACCGTCCGGCTGGACATTGCAGGCATCGGTCAGCGGATCCTTTCGCTCAATGTTCCTCCGGCCGACTACAGCCGGCTCGAATCCGGACCCGCCGGGACCATCTTCTACACCGAGCCCATGACCGGGGCGGGACCGGGGACCTTCCGGCTGCACCGCTATCAGCTGAAGGAGCGGACCGCCGCACCGTTTCTGGAGGGGATCCGGGGCTATACTATCTCAGGTGACCGGAAGAAACTTCTGTATCAGGCTCCCGGTCCGGATGGGGGACGGTGGGGCATCGTCACGACCGAGCGGGGCGGACGGGTCGGTGATGGCCCGGTCAGCGTAGCCCAGCTGGAGATGTGGGTAGACCCCAGGGCGGAGTGGGCCCAGATCTTCCGGGAGACCTGGCGGGTGCAGCGAGACAAGTTTTACGACCCCAAGATGCACGGTGCCGACTGGGATGCAGTCTACGCGAAGTACAGCCCGCTGCTGCCCCACGTCGCCCACCGGTCCGACCTGGGCTATCTGATCGCCCTCGCGGCCGGCGAGCTCATCGTCGGGCATTCCTATCTCACCGGAGGAGGAGACCAGCCTGCCGACACCCCGGTCGCGGTCGGTATGCTGGGCGCCGATTTCTCGGTCGAGAACGGCCGCTACCGGCTCCGCCACATCTACTCCGGGGAGAACTGGAATCCCGATCTCCGGGCCCCGCTCCGCGCCCCGGGCATTCAGGTGGCGGCGGGCGATTACCTCCTCGAGGTCAACGGCGTTCCGCTCGCCCCGCCGATGAACCCCTATCGTGTCTTCGAGGGCACCGCGGGCCGCCAGACCGTGCTGCGCCTCAACAGCACGCCCTCCCTGGAAGGGTCGCGGCTGGTGACGGTGGTTCCGGTGCCCAGCGAGGATGCGCTGCGGAGCCGGGCCTGGGTCGAACGGAACCGGCGGATCGTGGATTCACTTTCCAACGGCCGGCTGGCCTACGTCTGGCTGCCCAATACCGGCGGACCGGGGTACACCTACTTCACCCGCTACTACTTCGCCCAGCAGCACAAGGAGGGCGCGGTCATCGACGAGCGCTACAATCAGGGAGGACAGGTCGCCGACTACCTCGCCAACGAGCTCAGCCGGACTCTCATGGGATACTTCGCCACCCGGGAGGGAAGGCCGTCCACGTCTCCCACCGCCGGGATCTTCGGTCCCAAAGTGATGATCATCAACGAGTCGGCCGGCTCCGGGGGTGACGCCCTGCCGTACATGTTCCGGCAGCGCAAGATCGGTCCCCTGATCGGGACCCGGACCTGGGGAGGACTGGTGGGCACCACCGGCGTCCCCGGGACGATCGACGGGGGCGGGATCACCGCACCCAACCTCGCCTTCTACGATCTCACCGGACGCTGGTCGGTGGAGAATGAG
>DATFGC010000223.1:0-2277 GCA_035249765.1 Gemmatimonadales bacterium
CCCCGACGTCCACGACCAGCGGCACGCTCAGCTGCGCCGCGCCCTCCATGTGCTCGCGGACCAGCGCCGACACCGGCTCCACCTCGGCGAGCGGGGCTTCGAGCACCAGCTCGTCGTGCACCTGGAGCAGCAGGCGGCCGCGGAGGCCGGCCCCGGCCAGGGCCCGGTGCAGCCGGGTCATGGCGATCTTGATCAGATCGGCCGCCGATCCCTGGAGCGGGGCGTTCTGGGCCTGGCGTTCCCCGAACGCGCGCACGTTGAAGTTGCGGTCCCGGATCTCCGGGATGTACCGGCGCCGCCCGAAGATCGTTTCGACGTACCCCCGCTCCCGGGCCAGCGTCACCTGCCGGTCCAGCCAGGCGCGCACCCCCGCGAACCGCTGGAAATACTCGCCGATGAACGCCTTGGCCTGGTCCTGGGGGATGCCCAGCATCCGCGCCAGCGCGAACGGGCCCTGCCCGTAGATGGTACCGAAGTTGATCGTCTTGGCCTGGGCCCGCATCTCCGGGGTCACCTCGGCCAGCGGCACCCCGAAGATGATCGCCGCGGTCTGGCGATGAATGTCCGCACCCTGCCGGAACGCCTCCAGGAAAGCCGGGTCCTGGGAGAGATGGGCCATCAGGCGGAGCTCGATCTGGGAATAATCCGCCACCACGAACTTCCAGCCCGGCTCCGGGACGAATCCCTTGCGGATCTCCTCCCCGCGCGGGGTGCGGACCGGAATGTTCTGGAGGTTGGGCTCGGACGACGAGAGCCGTCCGGTGGCGGCGCCGATCTGGTTGAAGCTGGTGTGGATCCGCCCGGTGGCCCGGTGCACCTTCTGGGGCAGCACGTCCACGTAGGTGGAGCGGAGCTTCTGCAGCTCGCGGAATTCGAGCAGGAGCCGGGGCACCAGGTGCCCCTGCTCCGCCAGCTCCTCCAGCACGTCGGCGTCGGTGGAGGGACCGGTCTTGGTGCGCTTGAGGATAGGGAGCTGGAGCCGGTCGAACAGCACCGTCGCGAGCTGCTTCGGGCTGTTGAGGTTGATGGTGCCGCCCGCCGCGGCGGCGATCTCGGCTTCGAGCCGGGTGAGATCGGTGCTCAGCTCACGGGACAACCGCGCGAAGAGAGCGGGGTCGATCCGGATGCCGGTCCATTCCATGTCGACCAGCACTTCGACCAGCGGCATCTCGATGGTGTCGAGCAGCGGCTGGAGCGAGGTCTCCGCCAGTCGGGGCAGAAACAGCGCCCGGAGCGCCATCACCATCGCGCTGCCGGCGCCGCAATACGCCGCCGCGTCCGCAACCGGCACTTCGGCAAAGGGCATCGCCAGCTTCCCCTTCCCCGCCACGTCCTCGTAGCACTGCATCGCCACGCCCAGGTGATCGAGCGCAAGGGTATCGATGGCGTGGGAACGGCGCGCCGGATCCAGCACGAAGCTCGCGAGCAACGAGTCGTACACCACGCCGCCCAGCTCGATCCCCGCCCTCCGAAGCACCTGCCAGTCGTACTTGATGTTGTGCCCCCCCTTGGGCACCCCGGGGTCGCGGAGCAGCGCGGCCAGCGGCTCCAGCGCCGGGTCGGTCAGGGCCGGCAGATTGATGACCGGCGCGGGCGCGGCGAGCGCGCCACCCCGGGGCTCATGTCCGAAGGGGAGATACCAGGCCTGCTCCGGGTCGATGGCCAGCGACAACCCGATCAGGCGGGCGTCGCGGGGCTCGACTGAGCCGGTTTCGGTGTCGAGCGCGATCATCGGAGCCCCGCGGAGCCGTTCAACCAGGCCTTGCAGCCGGGCGGGATCGTCCACCACCGTCACCGCCACCGCGGGCTCCGGGAGCGCGGTCCGGATGACCGACACCGCGATCGCGCCCGGGGCTTCGGTCGCCGGCTCGTCCACCGCGGGAGCGGCCGGAGGCGATTCCGCGCCCGCGTAGCGCCTGGCCAGGCTGTGGAACTCGAGCTGGGTGAGGATCTTGACCAGCGCATCGGTGTCGGGTGCTTGCCGCGCGGCCCGCTCCAGCTGGAGCGAGACATCGAGGTCGGTCTTGATGGTGACCAGCTCGCGCGACAGCCGGGCCTCCTCGGGGTATTGCTGCAGCGCTTCCCGGGTCCGCTTGGCTTTGACGTCAGCCGCACGCGCCAGAATGGTCTCCAGATCGCCGAATTCCTGCAGCAGCTGCACCGCGCCCTTCTCGCCGATCCCGCGCACCCCGGGCACGTTGTCCGAGCTGTCCCCCACCAGCGCGAGGTAGTCCGCCACCTGGCTGGGCGGAATCCCCAGCCGCTCGGCGGCATTGC
>DATFGC010000224.1:0-6134 GCA_035249765.1 Gemmatimonadales bacterium
CCGGATGAGCTACACCGACGCAGTGACCCGGCTCAATCAGCTGGGGAGCGACATCATCTGGGGACGGGATCTCGGCGGCGACGACGAGACCCTGCTCTCCAGGGATTCCGACACGCCGATCTTCGTGTGCAACTACCCCAAGGAAGTGAAAGCCTTCTACATGAAGGAGAACCCCGCCGACCCCCGGACCATTCTGGGCAACGACTGCCTGGCGCCCGAGGGCTACGGGGAGATCATCGGAGGCTCCCAGCGCGAGGACGATCACGACAAGCTGCTGGCCCGGATCAAGGAGCAGGGCCTCGACCCTGAGACGTATCGCTGGTACCTGGATCTCCGGAAATACGGGACCTTCGTGCACTCGGGCTTCGGGCTGGGGATCGAGCGCACCGTGGCCTGGATCTGCGGGATCCCCCACATCCGGGAGGCGATCGCGTTTCCGCGGCAGATTCACAGGTTATACCCGTGAGGCGTCACCCTGAGCGAAGCGAACGGGCCGCGCTCGGCCGGCACCGCTCCCTTCGGCCGCTCCGCGGTCTCAGGGTGACCTTCCTGTCGGCCCTCGCGCCCTGGGTCCTGCAGGCCCAGGCGGTCACCGCCACCATCGAGCTCCGCCCCGGGCTCGTCATAACCCGCTCGGTCAGGGTCGTTCCGAAAACCTATCGGCTGAGCGCGCCGGCATCACTCGATTCCGCGGTGATCGTGATCCGGGGCGACGGCATCACCGTGGACTTTGCCGGCGCCACGCTGCTGGGTACCGCACCGGATGCCGCCCCCGACCGCGGCGCGGGCGTGGCAATCCGGATCGAGGGCGGGCGCAACGTCACGGTCCGCAACGCCCGGATCCGGGGCTACAAGATCGGGATCCTGGCGCGGGACGTCCGGGGGCTCACCCTCACCGGCCACGACGCCAGCCATAACTGGAAGCCCCGGCTCTGGAGCCTGGTCGAGCACGAAAGCCTGGTAGACTGGCTCTCCTATCATCAGAACGACAGGGACGAATGGCGCCGGTACGGCGCCGGCTTCTATCTCACCGGGGTGCAGGGCGGAGAGGTCCGGGGCAACACGGTGGAGCAGGGGATGAACGGCCTGCTGGTGACCCGGAGCGATTCCCTCCGCGTCGTGGGCAACAACTTCTCCTTCAACTCCGGGTTAGGGATCGGGTTGTACCGGTCCAGCGACAACCTGATCGCCAACAACCGGCTCCTGTTCAATGTCCGCGGATACAGCCACGGCTTCTATCGCCGGGGCCAGGATTCCGCCGCGCTGCTCCTGTACGAGCAGAGCAACCGGAACATCGTGGCCTGGAACGCCGCCACCCACAGCGGCGACGGGCTCTTTCTCTGGGCCGGGCAGTCCACCATGGACACCGGGAACGGCGGAGCCAACGACAACGTGTTCTACGCCAACGATTTCAGCTGGGCGCCCACCAACGCCATGGAGGCCACCTTCAGCCGGAACAGCTTCCTCGCCAATCGGGCGGTGGGAAGCGAGTACGGGTTGTGGGGTGGTTACAGCTTCGAATCGAAGGTGATCGGGAATTGCTTCGGGAAAAACCGGTTCGGCATCGCCATCGAGCACGGCCAGGACAATCTGATCGCCGCCAATCATTTCGAGCGGGATTCCCTGGCCATCCGGCTCTGGGCCGACAGCATCCAGCCCTCCGACTGGGGCTACCCGAAACATCGGGACACCCGGAGTCGGGACTATCGGATCGAGAAGAACGTCTTCGCCGGGAATCGGATCACGGTGCAGGCGGCGAATACCACCGGACTCGCGCTCGCCGGGAACGATTCGGTAGCCGCTGCCTCCGCCGCCTGCCGGCCCGGCACCGTCCCATCCGAATATGCCGGGAGCATTCCGCCGCTCCCGGAGGGCACCGCGCAAATCCCGGCGTCGCCCTTCGCCGACCGGGACCGTTCCGCGATGATCGTGGACGAGTGGGGTCCCTTCGACTGGAAGTCCCCCCGGCTCTGGCCGGCGGACAGCACCCGGGCGGTTCCGCTGCGGCTCGCGGTGCTGGGACCGGGGGGGACGTGGCGGGTGGTGGAGCGTCGCGGGGTGGCGCGGCTATCCGCCGAAACAGGCCGGATCGGAGACACCCTTTCGGTGACGCCCGCGGCCCCCGGCGACTGGGCCGTCACCCTCGAATACACCGGGGACAGGACCGTCTCTCCCCGCGGGCAAGCCCGCGCTGCCGGCACTCCCTACCGCTTCGGATACGGCCGGTTCGAGCCGGCGACCCGCTGGGCCACCCGGTTCTTCACCTGGACCGACAGCGCCGAAATCGCCAAAGGTCCCGAGGCGTTTTCCCGGATGGCGAGCGCCGCGCCGCTGCTTAACCGCGAGCTTTCCCGGCTCGACGTCCAGTGGTACCGGCCCAGAATGCCGGAGCTGCCGATCGAGCACTGGGGGCTCGAGGCCACCGCGAGGGTGGATCTCCCGGCCGGGTCCTACCGGATCCGCACCATCAGCGACGACGGGATCCGGGTCTGGGTGGATGGCAGGCTGGTGATCGAGCGCTGGTCCACCCACGAGTCCACGGTGGACGACGCGCCGCTCGCCGGCGGCCGCCATGATCTCCGGGTGCAGTACTACCAGAATGGGGGGTGGACCGAGCTGCGGGTGGAGATCGTCAAATCGCCCTAGCGGGCCCGGGTCAAAGGTGCGAGGCCCGTTCCGGTAATACAGAGGAAGGGAGATCAACCACGAGGACCGGGAAAGGAGTTCTTTCATGGCGGACCTGGACAAGGCGCTGGCCACCCAGCTGGCCAACATCGAAAAACGAACCGGCAAGACCCTTGCCGAGCTCGCCGCCATCGTCAAAGGCAGCGGGCTCACCAGGCACGGGGAGCTGGTGGCCATGCTCAAGACCCAGCTGGGCATGGGGCATGGCGACGCCAACACCCTGGTGCATACCGTGCTCAAGTCCGACGGATCGAGCGCGACCCAGGGGCTCTCGAGTGGTGCGGTGCTCGACACCCTCTACACCGGGCCCAAGGCGGCCCTCCGTCCGATCCACGACAAACTGCTGAACGCGCTCCGGCAGCTCGGCGACTTCGAGGAGGCGCCCAAGAAGACCTACGTCAGCTACCGCCGGAAGAAGCAGTTTGCCATGATCGGCCCGGCGACGAAGACCCAGGTGGAGATCGGACTCAACATGAAGGGGGTGAAGCCCACCGACCGGCTTCAGGAGCTGCCGGCGGGGCAGATGTGCAATTACAAGGTCAGGCTCGGCGCCGCTTCCGAGGTCGATGCCGAGCTGATCGGCTGGATCCAAACGGCCTACGACGCGGCGAAGTAGCCGCGACAGGCAGCCAGAATCAGCCCTGCGCAACCGGGTCTTCAGCAGGAAACCGCTGGTTCATCCACTCCTGCCACCGCGGCTGATCCCGGGTGACGGCCGCCGCGGCCCGGTCGCCATAGAGGTAAAGGCTCAGAAATACCTGAATGGGGCCGCCGCAGTTGACCGCAGCCAGCGACGCCACGCCCGGCGTCGGCGCGTCGAGCCGGATCAGCACGTTTTTCATGTGGTCGTTCGCGATGACCTCTTCGACCATGCCGCCGAGCGGCGGCACTCCCGCCGGCGATTTCCACGCCTGGCCTTTTGTCACGCCGGCAAGCGCGAGTGGTCCGGTCACGGTCTTCCACGCCTCGGCCTCGGAGCCCTGGGTGAAGGCCATCGCCATGGTCGAAGTGCAGGGCATCCCGCGGAAATGCTCCAGGTACAGCCGGAGAATCTTGAAGAAGCCGGGCCAGCCCTGCTCGACGTTCTCGAGCTGGTTGTCCCAGTCGTCGGTGCTGGCGAAGAGGCTGTGCACCACCCGCACGATGCAGGTCCCGCCCGCCCTGGCTTCGACGATCCATTCGGTGGCCATCGGCGGCGAGCCCGGCCCGAGATCGCCTTCGGCGGCAAACCGGTGCGGCGGGTTCCACTCGGTGATTTTGGACTCGGCGTCCATGCCGGGGCCGAAGCTCATCGTGACCGAGGTCGGCTTACCGGCCGTTTCCTGGAAGGCCGCGGGCACGAACCAGGCGGTGATCCCCGGCCCGCTGGCGATCGCCTGCCAGACCTCTTCGGGGGTTCCCGGCACTTCGCATTCGACCTGGATCGAGCGACGTCCCGATGCATCCTTTTTCAAGCTCATGATGGCGCCTCTGCGTGGGGTTCCGGCGGTTTGGGGTAGGCGAGGGCAACCAGCCGATGCGGGCGGCCTCCTGGGGCCTTTGCATCGTGGTAGCGGGCGACCAGCCTGGTTACGGCGTCGGTCAGTTCCTGGCTGAAGGCGGCGCGATCGGCGGCCGAGCGGAAGCGTACCTCCGCGTCGATCGATAGGGTCGGCAGGCGCTTGCCGGTTTCCTCCGCGCGGCGGAGAAACCGGCCCATTTCGCGAATGACACGAGCAGCCAGGGCGATGAGGTAGCTCGCGGAGAGCCGGTCGGTTTCGCGGCCCGGATCGGCGGCGACGGGACCCATCGCGCCGGGGGAAACGACATACGTCGCCGCGGTCGCGACCAGCAGCCGTTCGGTGAGCCCGCCCCACTGACGCTTCGAGGCGACCCGCACCAGGCCGTGGGCCTCCAGCGTGCGCAGGTGGTAGTTCACTTTTTGCCGGGCCAGCCCGACCCGGCCGGCCAGTGTAGCAGCCGACGCCGGCTCGGTCAGCTCCGCGAGCAGGCGGCTGCGTACCGGATCGAGCGCCACGGTCGCCGCCGCCGGATCGTCGATCACTTCGAGGCCGATCATGCGGGTAATGCTAGCTTTGACAAACTTTCTTGTCAATGGGACCTCATCGGTCCCGCGCCACCTCGCGGAACAAGTCTTCCGCGATTCGCTTGAGCCCAAGCATCTCCTCCCAGCGGTCCGACAGCTCGTGACGCCGGCCGGCCTGATCCGGCCAGGTGATGGCGTACCCCGACGACGGCGGTCCCAGCTCCGGCACGAAGGGCAGCAGGTCCCCAGGTCCCGCCGCGCGGAGCCAGTGGGTCATGGCCAAACGCCACAGGGTCTTGAAATGCTCGACGTGCTCCGCGTGCTCCCCGTCGTCGATCGACACCTGCATGCTTTGACCGTTCGACACCCGGCCGTGGAAAAAGCAGGTGCGTTCGAGCACCGGCCCGAGCTGCTCCGCAAACCGGGCGAATCCCCGGTAGGGCACTTCACTGGCGCAGTAGTAGTGCGAGTAGTCTCCATTGAAGCGGATGCCGGGGATCCGCTCCAGCAGCCGGTTGGTGCGCCACAGATCCTGGACCGCGGTCGCGCGGTGGGTCTCGAGGTAGACCGGGAGGGCCCGGCGCTCGGCGCCGCTCAGGACGGCCGTCGCCAGGGCATCGACCTGGGTATCCGCCTCATCGCCCCAGCCGAGATGGAGGGTGAGGCAATCGGCGCCAAGGGAGGCGCAGCGGTCGATCAGCGTGTCCACCTCCGCGACCGTATTGGCCCGGCCACCCGCGGCGAACCGGAGGCCCCGCTCCAGGACCTTTGCGGCGCGCTCCGGCTCGCCCTGCACGCCCTGGAATCCGGCCTCCACCACCCGCTCGATGGCCTCCTCGAAGGTCCACTGCCGCAGGCGGGGCATCCGGGGAAGCTCGAGCAGGGCCCAGGTATGCGCGTAAACAACCAGCCGAGGCGGAGTGGCCGAGCCATCGCTGACATGGGAAGGTGGCTTCTGCAAGCTCATCCGTCGGTTCCGGCGTGTCGCGAGGTCAGGAGAGGCTAGTGCATTGTCGCACCGGCGGCAGATGTCGAGCTGCTTCCCGCGGAAATCGTGGGCTAGGGCCGCCGGACCAGCTTCCGGAGCCGCGGATCGCTCCGGAGCGGGCTCAGCAGGGGGCCGTGTTCGATCTCCCACCCGGCCTGTCTTCCCACCCAGTCGCCGTCCGGAATGGTGCCGGGAATTCCATTCAGCAACGAAATAGCGCTGTCCCGCTGTCCTCGCGACGCCGCAATCCAGGCCTGAGCGAGGAGCTGGGCCCATCGGGGGTTGTGCATGTCGACCGGCCGGGAAATCGAGTCCGTCGCGATCCGCTCTGAGAACGCGGCGGCCTCGGCGGCGCGGCCCAGTTTCGCCGCGATCGCTCCGGCCATCCCGAGGTAGAATAAGGGGACCGGCCGGCCCTTCCGTTCCTCGTCCCGG
>DATFGC010000225.1:0-7021 GCA_035249765.1 Gemmatimonadales bacterium
GCCGCCCAGGCGGAGGTTCCCTTCCAGGGCGAGCCGGCTCTGGGCTCCCCCTTCGACTCTCGCGTCGCTGAACTGCCAGTCGAGCGAGACCGTCATGCCGTCGAAAAACCCGTCGGCCTTGAGCGGCCCGGTGATCCGGCCGTAGAGCGGCAGGGTATCGAGGAAGGGCCGCACCGCGTCGAGGTCGAGATTGGTGAGCGCGAGCTGGAGCCCCCGAAACCCCAGACCGCGATGGATGTCGGTGATCGCAACCATCCGTCCGTCCACCTGGCTGGTCGAATCGCCCACCGAGAGCCGGGGAATGTCCCACTCGGTGCGGACTCCGCTCAGCGACCGGGCCCGAAGCCGGGCCGACCCGGTGAAGTCGGGAAAGTGGGGCGAGACCCAGCGCAGATCCGCCAGCGCCAGCCGGGGTGCTTCGAAGCTGAAGCGGTACATGATCGTGTCGCGGGGCCAGTCCAGCCGCCCCGCCCCGCTTCCGCTGGTGCCGGGGAGCTCGGCGTGCTCCAGCTCGAAGAGCAGGCTGTCGTTCTTGGTCCGCACCCGGCCCCGGAGGTCACGAATCTCCATTCCGGGATCGCTGATCCGGGTAGCCAGGTGGCGGATGTCGAGAGTGGTGGGCTGATCGTCGGGAGAGGAAAGCAGGGCGCGAGGCAGCTCGGCATTGAGCCCGGTCAGGGTCCGCACGATCTCCAGCCCCTCCGGACCGCTTTCGATCCGGCGCCCCGGCCGGGAGCGCTGGAACGCCAGCGCCGAATCCACCTGCTGCGCGGTTCGCAGACGCCCGTCCGGATTCCAGGGAAGCCGGATGGTGACCCTTCCGTCGTCGATCTCGAGATTCTGGATTTCGATCAGCCCGGGGGGGCCGGCGCCTCGGGGGCGCTCGCCCAGGCGGAAGATCTCCTGGTAGTTGAGCCGCCCGTTGCTGCGGCGCTTGATGATCTGAATGTCCGGCCGGGTGAGCCGGAGCGAATTGAGGATGATGCGCCCTCCCAGGATCGCCCGCAGCGGGTAGCGCAGCTCGACATGGGGGATGTCCGCGAACAGGACTCCGCTGGAATCGCGGATCACCACGGAGTCGAGCGAGAATCCCTCGATCCACTGACCCCGCACCGCCCCCACGTGAATCGAGCCCCGGACCATGGCCTGGGCCTGTTCATTGATCACCCGGGCCACCAGCCGGAGACCGGGCGGGGTCCACAGAATGGCGGACACCACGCCGAGCACCGTGGCGATCAGTCCGCAGAGCAGGACGAAGAACCACCGCGCGACGCGCCGGCGCATCAGAACGCCTGCCCCACGCCGAATTGGAACACGATGCCCCGCCCGGTGTTCCTGGTGCGCCGGAAATTGTCCTGCAGCAGCTCGATCTCGCCGTTACGGCGGATCAGGAACAGCCGGCTGGCCGGCAGCCGGTGGGGATTGTAGGCCACATCGAGACGGGCGGGTCCGAGCGCCGTGAGGAAGCGGAGTCCGAAGCCCGGCGTGATGCGCATCGCCGGCGAGCCGCCCTGCCCCTCGCCTCCTCGCTGCCAGACCGTTCCCGCGTCGATAAAGAGGGCCAGACGGAGTTTGTCTCTAAGAAACGGAGAAGGGACCCGGAGCTCGGCGTTGGCGACGATCAGCGAGTTGCCGCCGGTGGCCGCGTTCCGCACCGAATCCTCCGGGACCACCGGGGTCCCGGAGGTGGTATCGAGCTGCGATTCCAGGACGACGTACAGGATCGGTCCCAGCTCGTTCCGGTTGAACCCCCGCACGTCGTTGGGGCCACCGGCGTAGAACCGGTGCTCCGGCGGAATGAAGTTCCCTTCGCTGCCACCCAGGGAGACGAATGGAGCCACGACCGCGCCCGCGCGGGCGTGCAGCGCCAGCACCGAAGAACCCAGCAGGGGACGATAGACCGCCACATCGCCGATCACCCGGGTGAACTGGGAGAGCTCGGATGATCCGATCAGCTTGGAGCTGTGGGTGATCTCGGCGGAGAGCGCGAGGCCCCGGGTCGGATCCAGAGGATTGTTGACCCGGGTCCGCTGGACCAGAGACGAGACCGTGGAGACGACCCGACGGCGCCGGAGCTGGGTGATGTCGGTTTCGGTGCAGGCGCTGAAGAAGGCGCAGAACGACACGGTGTTGGCCTCGGTAGATCCGTAGGCCACCCGCCAGGTGGCGGAGATCGGGGTGCGCGACTCGGTTTCCCGGAGCAGCGTAAGGCTCCCGCCAGCCTCCTCCCGCCGGTACACCCCGAATTCGCTGCGCCGCTCGGCGAAGAGCGACAACGCGATCGAATTCGAGGGCGAGAGGAAGACCGGACGCCGGAACGAGGTGGTGAGATTGTAGTTCATCCGGGAGCTGCCGATCGAGTCGTCCCGCAGCGCGGAGCAGATCGATTTCTCCAGCGCCGCCACCCGGGTGGGCCGGCCCACGCCGAGCTTGGAGACCTGTGCCGACACATCGAAGATCTGGCCCCGGCCCAGCGCGTTGCGCGCGGTCCACCCGGCGCCCAGCCGGAAACAATCGTTGGTGCCGTACCCCACCGCGGACCGGGCCCGGTGCATGGGGCCTTCCTGCACCTGGATGGTGAGGGGCACCGTCCCCGAGCCCGGTTCGAAGTGGGCGGTATCCAGCTCAACGGTGGCAAACCGGAACAGCTCGGAGCGATAGAGCTGGCGCTGGCTCTCGATCAGGTCGCGCCGGTTGAACGAGCGGCCGGGCTCGGTGGCCAGCAGAGAGGCCACGAAGCTCGAATCGATCGTGCTGGTGCCCCGCACGTGGATCTCGCCGATTACCGAGGGCTTCCCGGACTCGACCAGAATCGAGATGTCGGCGGTGCGGGCCTCCCGGTTCACCTCGGCCTTCTCGATCAGCACCCGGACTTCGGGATAGCCGCGATCCTGAAGCCGGGTGATCAGGGTGTCCGCGCTGATCAGCAGGCGGTCGCGATCATAGGGGTCGCCGACCGCGAGGGCGAGATCACGCACCAGCCGGTCGCGCCGCTGCACGGTGTCGATCCCCCGGATCTCGAGCCGCTCCACCCGCACCGGCTCCCCTTCGATGATGTGAAACGTGATGTAGGCGTCTTCCTCGGTGCGGATCACCGTGGTGTCCACCTGCACCTCGAGAAAGCCCTTCCGCTGGTAAAAGGTCTTGAGCCGGACCGCGTCGACCCGGAGGGTCCGCTCGTTCAGGTAGCGCTCCACACCGAGTCCGAGCCAGCGCACCAGCCCGTTGGTCGCGAAGAAGCTGGAATTGGTCGTGGCGATGGCCGCGGCGAGCATGGCGGCGGGGAACGATTCGTTGCCGGAGAATTTGAGCTTGCGGATGACCAGTCCCGTCTCCACCGCCTGGGAGGCGAGAGGAATCATCGGGACGGCTGCAAGCGCTCCACAAATCATGGCAATCCGGGCGACCCGGCGGCAACTCGACACGCGGGGGCCGCCCCGGCCCAGGGGTTCAATTGACGGCACGCCGCAAATCTAGTCTTATTCGGCCGCCCCCTCCTCCATCCCAAAGTCCCCCATGCGACGTTCGCTTGCCATCACCGGCCTCGCCGTCCTCCTCTTCGCCCCGGCCGTGAGGGCCCAGTCGCTGGCCCGGCGGCTCGACCGCCTGCTCGACGCCCCGCCCTTCGACCGGCACCACTGGGGCGTGGTGGTCCTGGATACCACCGGCAGGGTGCTGTACGGGAGGAACCCCACCCGGCTCTTCATCCCCGCCAGCAACACCAAGCTGGTGGTGAGCGCCGCCGCCGCGGTGCTGCTTCCTCCCGACGGCTCGGTGGCCACCAGCGTGTATGGCGCCGGGCCCCTGGAGGGCGGGGTGCTCCAGGGCGACCTGGTGCTCTACGGCCGTGGCGATCCCACCATGAGTCGCCGCTGCTACGACGCCGACACCTCCCGCGCCGGAGCCTGCGAAACCGATCCGATGCGGCGGCTGCGCGAGCTGGCCGCCGAGCTGTACGCCGGAGGAGTGCGGCGCATCGCCGGAGACATCGTGGGCGACGGGAGCTATTTCGAGCCTACGATGATTCAGGAGACCTGGGAGTCCGGCGACCTGGTATGGTGGTACGCCGCGCCGGTAACCGGGCTCGCCTTCAATGACAACAGCGTGGACCTCCGGTGGGAGCCGGGTCCGGCCGCCGGAGCCCCCGGCCGGATCAGCTTCACGCCCGATTTCGGCGACCTCACCCTGGAGAACCGCACCTGGACCTCGGCCGAGCGGGGCACCGGGCTGGACGCCGGCCGGCTGGGTCCGTTCGGGATCTGGGTGGGAGGGTCCATCACCGCGACCGCTTCGGCGCGCACTTCCTACCTGGCGCTGCCCGATCCCAACCGCTTCGCGGCGAGCGCGCTGCGCCAGGCGCTGACCGAGGCCGGGATCTCCGTGACCGGTGCCACCGCTTCGACGACCGACTCGACCCGCTATGCCCAGGCGCGCCGCGGCGCCCCGCTGGCCGAGACGAGCTCGAGGCCGTTCCGCGAATGGCTGACGCCGATTCTCGGGCCCAGCCAGAACCTCTTTGCCGACATGCTGCTCAAGCAGGTAGGCAAGCAGGTGGGCGGGGAGGGGAGCTGGCGCGCCGGCCTCGAGGTGGAGCGGCGGTTTCTCATTGACTCGGTGGGCATCGACTCGACCCAGTTTTCCCTGCGGGACGGCTCCGGGCTCTCTCATACCAATACCATGAGCCCCGGGGCCTTCGCGCGGCTGCTGCTCTGGATGCGCCGACATCCCGGCTTCGGGCCCTTTCAGAGCGCGCTCCCGGTGGCGGGGCGGAGCGGCACCCTCCGGACCCGGATGGTGCGGACTTCGGTAGAAGCCAGGGTCATGGCCAAGACGGGCTCCATCTCCCGGGTGAACGCTTTGTCCGGCTACCTGCTGCTCCCCGACGGCCGGACCCGGATCTTCTCCATTCAGACGAACAACCACGACCTGAGCGGCACGGCCATGCTGGCGCGGATAGACAGTCTCGTGGTGGAGATCGGGAAGAAATGAGCGCCATCAGCCATCAGCCGTCAGCCGTCAGCCGTCAGCTGCTGATGTCTGAAAGCTGAGGGCTGAAGGCCATTTACCATGCTCATCATTGAATCGATGCACCCGGCAGACTGGCGGGCCGTCAGACGGATCTACGCGGAAGGACAAGCCACCGGACGGGCCACCTTCGACACGGACATCCCGGAGTGGGACGCCTGGGATGCCGGGCATCTCGGGGCGCCGCGGCTGGTGGCCAGGGAGGAGGGCGAGGTCGTGGGCTGGGCGGCGCTGGGACCGGTCTCCTCCCGGGCCTGCTACCGTGGGGTCGCCGAAGTGAGCATCTACGTGGCCGGCGCCGCGCAGGGCCGGGGCGCGGGCCGCATGCTGCTGGAGGCGCTGGTTAGCGGGTCGGAAGCGGCGGGGATCTGGACCCTGTACTCCTCCATCCACGCCGACAACAGCGTGAGCGTGCGGCTGCACCAGCGCGCCGGGTTCCGGGTGGTGGGTCGGCGGGAGCGGATCGCGCGCCGGGCCGACGGCTGGGCCGACACGATCATCATGGAGCGGCGCAGCAGTGTGGTGGGACTCTAGCTGGTCTGCTGGTCGCCGAAGATATCGAGATCCGAGCTATGCCCGGGATCGACCTTCCGCTTGGGATCGATGTAGTGGACCGCGTTGTTCACCGCGGTGCAGGCCTCCCCGGCACCGGTGGCGATCAGTTTGAGCTTCCCTTCATACGTCGCGATATCCCCCGCAGCGTAAATCCCCGGCACATTGGTGCACATCACCCGATTCACCATGATGTGGGCTTTCTGGGTATCCAGCCCCCAGGCCTTGATCGGGCCCAGGTCGGAATGAAACCCCAGTTGGGGAAGCACCGCATCGAACCGCAGCGTTTCGACGGCCCCGGTCTTGTTGTTGAGCAGGGTGACCCGCTCGATCCGCCCCCCGCCCTCGATCGACTGCACTTCGGTGAAGGTCCGCACCTCGCACTTGCCCGCCTCGCGGAGCCGCTCGACCTCCCGGATGGTCGCCGCATGGGCGCGGAATCCGTCTCGGCGGTGAATCAGCATCACGGAGTCCGCGATGCCGATGAGGTTGACGACCCAGTCGAAGGCCGAGTCTCCACCCCCCACGATCAGGACCCGCTGCCCGGCGAACCCGGTAGGATCGAGCACCTTGTAATCGAGACCCCGGCCTTCCCATACCTCGAGTCCCTCCGCCGGGAGTTTGCGGGCTTCGAATGCGCCGATCCCTCCGGCGATCAGGAGGGTCCTGGTGGGATATACCTCTTTGTCGGTTTCGAGGAGAAAGTGCCCGATCCCGCCGTCTTCGACCTTCCGGAGCCCGGTGACGACCTCGTCCAGCCGCACCTCGCAGCCGAACTGAAGCGCCTGCTCGGTGAGGCCCTTCACCAGGTCCTTGGCGAGGACCTTGGGAAAGCCGGCCACATCGAAGATGTATTTCTCGGGATAGAGCGCCACGAGCTGGCCACCCAGCGCGGGCAACGCGTCCACCAGCCGGCAGGAAGCGCCCCGCATGCCGGCGTAGAACGCGCCGAACAGGCCGGTCGGGCCGCCGCCGATGATCGTGATGTCGGTGAGGTGAGGCACGGGGGCAATATAAGAGGTGAGCGGTGAGCGGTGAGCAGTAAGCGGTGCGGCCCTTCCCGCTTACCGCTAACCGCTCACCGCTCACCGACTGTATCTTTGCCTGATGAGGATCTATACCCGCACCGGCGACACCGGCGAAACCGGCCTCTTCGGCGGGGGCCGGGTGGCCAAGGATAACCCGCGGGTCGCCGCCTATGGGGATGTCGACGAGCTCAATTCCGCCCTGGGTGTGGTCCGCGCGGCCGAGCCGGTGCTGCTCTTCGATACCGAGCTCGAGGCGATCCAGCGCGATCTCTTTGCGATCGGCGGCCACCTCGCCACGCCGGATCCGGAGAAAGTCCGCGCCGCGCTGGAACGGGCCAGTCTCTCTTCGGCCCGGATCCAGGATTTCGAGACCGCCATCGACGCCGCCGACGCCGAGCTGCCCCCGCTCCGGGCCT